>CAXREU010000099.1:0-7171 GCA_964229715.1 Halobacterium sp. | reverse complement strand
GCGCTCGGTGTCCTCACGAGTTTCGCGAGTGAGGGCTCGGCAAGCTCTGCTTGCCGGTGAATCGCGCGGCTCCGCCGCGCGAATGCTCCCGTTCCGCCGCGCTGCACCGCTCGCTCACTGACTCGCGGTTTTCTTTCGGCGCTTCGCTGGATAGCGGCGGCTCCGGGTCACGCGCGGTCGCAGAAAGGGGTGGGCGCGTTACTCGTCGTCGACGTCGAGCTCGAACTGCTGGTGTTCGGCGGCGGCGTTGAGCACGACGCTCGTGTTGGACTCCTTGATGTCGGCGTCCGAGAGCAGCTCCTTGATGAGCGCGTTCATGTCGTCGGTGTCGTTGAACTTCCCGACGGCGATGACGTCGTGGTCGCCGGTGACCTCGTAGACGGAGACCATCTGCTTGTGGTCGCGGAAGCGGTCGGTGATGTCGGGGAGCGCGCCGCCCTCGACTTTGAGCTGGATGATGGCGGTGACGTCGTAGCCGAGCTGGTCGTAGTCGACGACGGGGACGTACCCCTCGATGACGCCCTCGTTTTCCAAGTCTTTGAGGTGGTTGGAGACCGTAGTGACTGATACGTCGAGTTCGTCGGCGAGGCTGCGCAGGCTGGCGCGACCGTCGGCTAGCAGTTCGTTGACGAGGTGCGCGTCGAGGTTTTCGTACGTCATACACTCCCCTACCGTCTCCGGGGTATAGAAGTTTACGAATGTTCAGTTATAACTGAATCTCCCAAAATTACGCTAACCGCTACTGCTTTAATGGTGGATGTAGTCGTCTGCAGTGTCCACAGATATGACGAACGGGAATCCTAGTGAGGGCCTCAGCCCGAGCGAGCAGGCAGTACTCGAAAAGATAGACGAACAGAACATCGACTTCCTCCGCCTTCAGTTCACGGACATCCTCGGCACCGTGAAGAACGTCTCTATCCCCGCCAGCCAGGCGGAGAAGGCGTTCGAGGACGGTATCTACTTCGACGGCTCGTCCATCGAGGGCTTCGTCCGCATCCAGGAGTCGGACATGCGCCTCGTCCCCGACCCCGAGACGTTCGCGGTGCTCCCGTGGCGCACCCGCGAGGACGCCGAACAGGGCGGCGCCGCCCGGCTCATCTGCGACGTCGTCGACACCTCCACGGGCGAACCCTTCGAGGGCGACCCGCGCTACGTGCTCAAGCAAGCCCTCGAACGCGCCGAGGAGATGGGGTACGAGGTCAACGCCGCGCCCGAACCCGAGTTCTTCCTCTTCGAGGAGGACGAAGAGGGCCGCGCGACGACGAAGACCAACGACGCCGGCGGCTACTTCGACCTCGCGCCGAAGGACCTCGCCAGCGACGTCCGCCGCGACATCATCTACGGCCTCGAAGACATGGGCTTCGAAATCGAAGCCTCCCACCACGAAGTCGCGGAGGGCCAGCACGAAATCAACTTCGAGTACGACGACGCCCTCACAACGGCGGACAACGTCGGGACGTTTCGGACGGTCGTGCGCGCCATCGCGGCCCAGCACGACCTTCACGCGACGTTCATGCCCAAGCCCATCCCGCGCATCAACGGCTCCGGCATGCACACTCACATCTCGCTGTTCACCGAGGATGGCGAGAACGCGTTCCACGACGGCGACGACGAGTTCGACCTCTCCGAAACGGCCAAGCAGTTCACGGCTGGCATCCTCGACCACGCGCCCGCGCTGGCCGCGGTCACGAACCCGACCGTGAACTCCTACAAGCGCCTCGTCCCCGGCTACGAAGCGCCGGTGTACGTCGCGTGGTCGGACCGCAACCGCTCCGCGCTCATCCGCAAGCCGGCGGCGCGCGTGCCGTCCGCGAGCCGCATCGAGGCGCGCTTCCCGGACCCGTCGTGTAACCCGTACCTGGCGTTCGCGGCGCTCATCCACGCCGGCCTCGACGGCATCGAGCGCGGCCTCGACTGCGACGACCCGGTCCGTGAGAACATCTACGAGTTCGACGAGGCCAAGCGCGACGAGTACGGTATCGACACGCTCCCGTCGAACCTCGGCGTCGCCCTCGACGAGCTCGAGGACGACGAGGTCGTCCTGGACGCGCGCGGCGACCACGTCTCCGAGAAGTTCCTCGAGGCGAAGAACGCCGAGTACGACGACTACCGCGTCGACGTCTCCGACTGGGAGCTCGACCGCTACCTCGAGAAGTTCTAAACGTCTCCACTCCAGTTTTCTTTCGCGCCGCGTGCCGACCAGCGACGGCGTTACTGCCGCAGCACCGGGAGCGCGACGAACGCGACGCCAGCGACGGCGTGCGCGACGCCTATCGCGGGTAGCATCGCGTCCATCGCCAGCGTGAGCGCGGCGGCACCACCGAGCACGACGAGAATGGGTGCAGCGGTCTTCACCGAGACGTCGTTCAGTAGCGCGCCGCGGCGGGTCACCAGCCACCAGCCAACGAGCGCGCCGACCGTCCCGCCGAGCGCCGCGACCGGGTCTTTCGTGGGGCCGACGAGCACGACGGCCGCGACGGCGGTGATGGTCGCGACGAGGAACCCGTAGCCGACGCGACGGCGGGTGAGCGCGAGCTGCGCCGCGACGAACGCCGTGCCGAGGAGCGCGCCCGCGACGACGTCACCGAGGTAGTGGACGCCGAGCACGAGCCGCGTGAACGCCACGAGTGCAATCATTCCTGCGGCTGCGGCGTACCGGCGCGCGCGGTCGCCCGCGTCGAGCAGCGCCGCGAGCCCGCCGTAGAACGCCGCTGCGCCGGTCGCGTGGCCGCTCGGGAAGCCGTTGCCGTCCTCGGCGATGCGCATCACCGACTCGGGCGGCCGCGGCTCCGCGAACAGTCCCTTCGTGAGCACGACGAGCGCGAGCGCGACGATGCTCACCGCGAGCAAGCGCGCGCCGTCGCGGCGCGACAGCCAGTCGCGTTTGGGACCGAACAGGTAGACTGCGGGGCCGACGGTCGTCACAAACCACGTACTCCCGAGGAACGTCAACACCACGAACACCGGCACCAGCGTCTCGGGGACGCTGCCCGCCAGCGCCTCCGTGACGCTGACGCTCCTGTCGATTGCGTTCATCGTCGCCACGACCGCACGCGGTCAGCGATGCGGCCAGGGAGTCCGACGGCGTTGATGCTCAGGCCGAACAACACCATCAGCACGTACAGGCCCAGCGTCGACAGCCACACCACGAGCATCGCCAGGATGGACCAGCCGCCGTCGAGGTAGTGGAACGCGCCGACGGTCATCAGGGTGCCGTACAGCAACACGAGGTACGGCCCCCAGCCGCGGGCTTTCCCGCGGCGCAGGCGCTGGCGGACGTACTGCTTGAGGTCCGCCTCCAGCTCGGATTTGTGCACGGTCTTGGCGTCCAACTCGGCGCGCAGCGCTTCGACTTCCGCGCCGAGTTCGGCGACGTCCGGCGCCTCGTTCGGTGGCTCGGGCTCCGGCTTCTCGTCGTCGTCAGGTCGTCCCGACAGCACGGCGTTGAGTACCGCACCGAGGGTGATAACGATGCCGCCGAAGTACAGCCACGTCACCAACAGCAGCGCGCCACCCAGAATCCCGTACAGTTCGCTGCCCCCGACGTATGCAGCGTACACTCGGAAGCCTTGCGCGAGCAGCGTCCACCCGACCGCGGCGAACGCCGCGCCCGGCAGCGCCTCGCGGACGGACATTTCGACGTCGGGGAAGACGTAGTACGCCGGCAGGAACACCAGCGTGAGCGCGACCGGCAGCGTCAGCGCACTGGCGAGGTCGAGGTACGGCAGAACGTCGAGATACGGCACGAGCACGGTCACCACGATTGCCGCGCCGACCGCCAGCGGCAGCGTCAGCAGCACGACGAGGCCGTCGACGACCTGTTCGAGCAGCGACTCGGACTTCTGGACGCCGTACACCTGCGAGAACGCCACGTCCAGGCCGCGGAACAGTTTGAGCGCGGACCACGTCAACAGCAGGAGGCTGACGGCGGTCGCGCTCGTCCGTCCGCGGCCGTCGGTCATCGCGTCCCGGAGCGCCGTCTCGCCGGACGTCGTGAGGAACGCGTCGAGCGCGCCGACAACGCTGTCGACCAGTTCGACGCCGCCCAGCACGGTACCGACCGCGACCGCCAACACTAGCAACGGAATCAGGGAGACGAACGCGTAGTAGGCGACAGCCGCGGAGAGGAACGTCACTTGCTCGTCCTGGGCCGTCCCGACCACGCGGCGCGCGACCCCGACGGCGGACCCGATTCGTGTCACGTCACGGGCTTCGACGTGGTGGGTCATAAATCGGGCTACTGCGCGACGCCTACTCGCGGACCGCGGCCTCGATGTCCGCGAGCGTGCCGTCGGTCTTGAACGTCGTGCCGCCGTACTGCGTGCGTGAGGCTGCCAGCCCCGCCTCGCGGAGTTCGTCGAGGAATTCGTCCATGCCGACGGCGGGCTCGGACCACTGCTTGTAGAGGCGGTGCTGGTCGAAGTGCGTTGGTTCGTGAAGTTCGTCCGCCACGGTATCGAGGAGTTTGCGCGCGCGTTTGGCGGTGCCCATGTAGTCGGTGACGTGCTCGCGGACTTCAGTGACGAACTCGGCGTCGTGCGCGGGGCCGAGCCACAGCGGGCCTGCCGGAAGTACCTGCGAACCCCCGCAGTGCGCGCACGTCTCCGGCGGGTCCGCAATCAGGCCGTACTCGTGCTCGCGGTGGAGACACTCCTGGCAGTGGTAGACGTAGCCGAGTTCGTCGATGGCTTCGTTGGCGTCAGTCGCGGTGTGCGAGAGGTCCAGATACGTGCGGACGTAGTGGTCGCTGACGTGGCTGAGGATGGGCGTGACGCCGACGTCGTAGCGCGCGGCGGTGCGGGCGAGCGCGGACAGCAGCACGCGCAGCCCCATCTCGGCGTGGTACTCGGTGTTCCGGGGGACGGCGGAGTACTTCCGGACCCCGGACTCGAAGTGCGCACCACACAGCGGCGCGGTGTCGGTGGCTGTGACGCAGACGAGGTTGCGGGCGTGCGCGAACGCCGCGGCCGCGACCGGAATCGGCGTCCCGAACGGGTCGAGGTCGACGACGTCGAAGAACTGGCCGTCCTCGTGGAGGAGGCTGTTGACGTTGCGCTGGACGACCTCGCCGTCGAGGTCGTTGCGCGCGAGGTTCGCCCGCGCGAGTTCGACCGAGTCGGGGTCGAGGTCCGCGAGCGTTGTCGTCCAGTCGTTCGCGGCCGCCCGGACGCCGCGAATGCCGCTGGCGGCCCTCGCGTCGAGGTACGGCTCCGCGCGCGGCTCGCGCTCGCGGTACGCCGACAGCGCCGCGACCGTCAGGTCCCGGTTGAGTTCCTGCGTGGGGTTGAAGAACACGCCGTCGCCGGCGCCCTCGCCGCCGCCAGCCTCCCCGGGTACTTCGACGGTCACGCCGCCTTCCTCGACGAGCATACCGCTACTCGGTGCGACGCGGAAAAAAGGCCGACGGTTACGAGGAGATGGAATCTCCTCGGAATAAGCGAGTGCTGAGTGTAGCGAGGCGCGAGCAGCGAGGAGGCGCAGCCTCCTCGGAAATGCGAACGCAGTGAGTACTGTGGGTTGCGAGAAGTGGGAGGCGAGAACCTCCCGAGCTACGAGATTCTGGATGCCGACGGAACGGCCGCGGGCGGAGTGAGCACGTCCGCGTGCGGCCGCGCGTCGTCAGTTCCCGACGTTGGTTGCGCGTTCGACGACGTCTTCGCCGTACTTCTCTTGGAGGTCGTCGTGCTGGTCGGGGCGATGCTGGTAGACGTCCTGGAAGAGGGTAATCGGCGTCTGAGCAGCCTGATAGGTGGCTTCGTCCCACATGCGGTCCTTGCTCAAGTCGATAGTGACACCATCAATGTCGAGGGTGGCGGCCTGGGTCATCGCGATGGCGCCCTTGCCCGCTTCCTTCGCAGCCTCGAACTCCTCCATGGAGTCGACGATGTCGTTCATGCTGGGGACGTACGACGTGCGGTCGAGCAGCTCCTCACGGAACTCGTCCTCGGAGAGTTTGCGCTCGTCGCCGCCCTCACCGAGCACGTAGCCGTCGTCGGTCTCCGATAGGGAGAGGTCGTCGCCGTCGTAGACTTGGCGGCCGTCCTCGACGTCGAGTTCGACCTCGCGGCCGTCGACGTCGAGCAGCCAATTCCCAGTTTCCGGTGGGAGTGGCGCAGTATTCGCAACTTCGACCTGTTCGGGGGTGAGCGACCAGATGCCGGTCATCCCCTTCGCGCGGTTGTCTTGCATGCGCTGGCGGTAGCCCTCAACGTCGCGGATGTCGTCGTAGGGACCGTCGACAGCGACGAGGCCGGCGGCGCTGGCGCCCCGGGAGGTGTTGTGGCGGAGTTCGGGCCACGGCGGCAGCTCCCCAGTCGGGGTCATCGCGCGCATGTCTTTGGTGTAGTCGACTTCGCCGTCGACGAGCAAGAACATGCGCTCGAGGTTGTTCGAGGGGTTGCTCATTTCCTCGCGAAGGTCGCCCATCGCGAGCTCGGCTTCCCCGCTTTCGATGATAACCGACATCGAGAGGCTGCCCTCCTCGAGGCCGTGCTCGTGTTCGACGACGGTGATGGCCTCGTCGGCCTTCTTCCAGTCGTCGATGTCCCCGACTTCCGGGATGACGAAGCCGTCGATGTGTTCGACGGCGCCGCCGTCGGGGTTGGCGATGGTGAGCATCTGCTGGAAGCCCTGGTAGCGAGTAGACGGACTCTCGCGATGCCAGACCACTCGCGGGTGTATCTCCCCCGGGAACTCGCTCCCGTACTCGCTCACCACGTCCACGATGTTCCGCGCGCCCTCCGCGCGCATCGAGGGCGCAGTAGCGTCCTCGTTGTCCGGCACCCAGACGTCCGGCGCCTCACTGCCGCGGAGTTGCGCCGCGCTGCGCAGCAGCTTCGCGGAGTCGTCCTCCCCCTCGACGGCCGTCGGGGACGTGAAGAACGTCCGCACGAACTCGCGGTCGTAGTGGCGCGCGGTCGGGTCAGTCATCTTGGCTGGCTTCCGGCGCGGCGTCCTCGGCCGTGATGGGGTCGCTCTCGTCTTCAGTGAACCCCTCGGACTCCTCGATGCGGCGGCGGGCCTCGGGGTCGAACTGGGTCTCGATGTCCTGGTAGCGGCTGACCAGCGAGAGGTCGTGGTGGCTCTCGGTCTCGTGGCCGAGGTAGCGGTCTTCGAGGTCGAACTGCGCCTGTTCGGCGTTGTTCGCGATGTTCTCCATGTCCTCGTAGAC
>CAXREU010000098.1:0-6323 GCA_964229715.1 Halobacterium sp. | reverse complement strand
ACGAGTAACGCGAGTCGAGGAGGCCTCTTCCGCTCGGGAGACGACGAATCGAAACTGACGCGACCCCCAGACGAACGAATTTCTCGCTGCCGTTTCTGTTCGCTGTAGCGCCTCGTCCCCGCACGAGGACAGAAGGTTTATGCGCGGCGTGGTCCGCCACTTCGATATGTCGGACGCCGCCGTCGTCGCTCGCTGGCTGGTGCTGTACGGCGCGTTCCTCGTCGCCGCGCTGCCGATAGCGCGGCTGCTGTTTCCGTCCGCACCCGACGACGGCGCCGGGTTTGCGATTCCAATCGCGACCGTCATCGTCACGATGGTCGCGTTCTACGTCGGGCAGTTCAGCTTCGGGCCGTGGACCGCGCTCGTCAGCGTCGCGGCACTGGTCGCGCTCGGTACGGTGGGACACCGGCTCGCGCAGCGTCGCGGGCTCGCAGATTACGACTGGAATCGGGTCGCGGGCGCGTTCGCGGTGTTCGCGGTCGGGTTCGGGTTCGTGCTCGCGCTGCGGTCGATGAACCCCGTGATGAGTGGGTGGGGCGGTGAGAAGTTCCTCCACACGGGGCTGCTGAACGCCGTGCTACGGGCGGAGGCGCTGCCGCCCGAGGACATGTGGTACGCGGGGAAGCCGGTGCGCTACTACTACGGGCTCCCCGTGTTCAACGCGGTCGCAGCGTTTCTCACGGACACGAGCGTTGAGTACGTCCACAACGTCGCGCTCGCGGGCTACTTCGGCACGCTCGTGGTCGCGTCGTACTCGCTGTCCGGGTGGATTACCCGCGACCGCGGCTACTCGCGGCGCCTCGGAGGCGCACTCGGCGTGTTCTTCGTCGCGTTCGCCGGCAACGCCGTGACAATCGTGCGGTTCGCGCTCGGCCAGCTCCCCCGCGACCTCGCCGTGCAGTGGGGCCGGGCGGCGTTCAACCTGAACCGCTCGGACTACCCCCAGAGTCTGTTCGAGCAGTCCTCGCTGTCCTCGTGGGGCTGGTGGGACACCCGCTACGTCGTCGAGGGGACGCTCCAGGAGTTCCCGCTGTACTCGTTCGTGAAGGCGGACATGCACGGCCACACCGTGACAACCGGCTTCCTCGTGCTGTCCGCAGCGCTGGCGTACGCCTACGTGCAGGCGCCGGCGACCGCTCGCAAGCGCCGCGCTGGCTTGCTGTTCGGCGGGCTCGGCGCGGTCGCGGGCTACTTCGGCGTGACGAACACGTGGTCGCTGCCGAGCGCGGTCGGAATGGCGTGGCTGGCGGTCGTCTACGCCGGCCCGCACCCCGCGACGCTCGTGCCGGGCCGCGTCGGGGAGCGAATCCGCGCTATCGGGCCGGACCGGAACGAGTCGCGCCGCTCGCTCGTGCTCGCGGAGGCATGGCGGACCGTGCTCGCTGCGGTCGCCGCTGCGGGCGTCGGCGCCGTTGGGTACGTGCTCGCGTCGCCGTTCCTGCTCGCGAGCGTCCCGCCGAACGAGGGTATTGGGCTGTTCCCGCCGCGCACGACCGCTGCGGGCGTGTTGCTCATCTACGGCGCGCTGCTCGCGCTGTTCGCGACGTACCTGTTCACGCGACTCGCCGCCGTCGAGGACGGCGACGCGACGGACGTAGCGAAAGCACTCGGCGCAGTCGCGCTCGTCGTCGGCGTCGGCGCGCTCGTCGGCGACCTCGGCGCTATCGTCGTCTTGCTACCGGTCGTCGCGGGCGCGTGGCTCGCGATGCGCTTCCGGGAGTCCGCGGGCTTCGAGGCGATGCTCGTCGTGGGCGGCGTCGGGCTCGTGCTCGCGATGGAGCTCGTCCACGCCAAGGTCCATCCGTTCGAACTCGCGCGCTGGAACACGACGCTGAAAGTCGCCATCCAGGGGTGGGTGTTCTGCGGACTCGCCGCCGGCCCCATCGCCGCGATTCTCGTGAGCGACGTTCGGGACGCCGCACCCCCGCTGACAGACATCCGGCAGTCCAGCGCGGCGACCGCCACGACTGCCGTCTCCGTCGTACTCGCGCTCGTGGTCGTCTCGTCGGCGCTGTTCGCGCCGCTGGTCGCCGCGACGGAAGTCGTCGGTCCGTATCAAGACGGAGTGGAACCCTCGCGTGACGGGTACACCGACCACCGCGACGCACACCCACAGGAGGTCGCCGCGATGGAGTGGTTCGAGGACGAAGTGAGCACGACGCAGTCCGTGCTCTGGATGGAGCGCGAAACCGGGACGCCGCCGTTCGTCGAGAAGCCCGGGTTGACCCGCGGTTGGCAGAACCCCGTCTCGACGCTCACGGGGCTACCGACGGTCGCGGGCTGGTTCCACGAGACCGGCTATCGCGGCGACGAACCGTACTACCAGCGCGTCAGCGACGTGAACATCATCTACGAGACGGCGGACGCGCGCTCGCGGGCCGTCCTCCTCGACAAGCACGACGTGCAGTACGTCTGGGTCGGGCCGCTCGAACGCGAGGAGTACGACGTCGGGTCGCTCGCCAGTAACCCCGGTATCGAAGCCGTCTACGCGAACGACGCGGTCACCATCTACGAAGTGCACCACGACGAACTCGTCGACCGGCCCCCCGGATAGCCCGAAAGCCCCCACGCCGAACCGGATTCGCCGGCGTCGCCGCGCCCAACGCCGACAAGCGCGCGTTTCAAGTGTCTCAATCGGATACGTACGCACAACTGATGAGCGAGGACTTCTACGAAGCTCTCGGCGTCTCCCGGGACGCCTCCGAGGAGGAAATCAAGCGGGCGTACCGCGAAAAAGTCTCGGAGTACCACCCGGACGTCAACGACGACCCCGACGCCGAAGAGAAGTTCAACAAGATACAGACGGCCAAAGACGTCCTCACCGACGAGGACAAGCGCCAGCGCTACGACCAACTCGGCCACGAGCGCTTCACGGAGGCCGAGAAGCGCGGCGGCGCCGGTGGCGGCGCGGGCGGCATGGGCGGCGGCCCGTTCGGCGGCGCTGGCGGCGGTGGTGCCGGCGGCATGGGCGACATCTTCGACCAGTTCTTCGGTGGTGGCGGCCGCGGCCAGCAGGGCGGCCCCCAGCCCGGTCGCGACCTCCGTACCCGCCTCACCATCACGCTCGAAGAAGCCTACGAGGGCGTCCAGAAGCAGGTCACGGTGCGGCGACCGGAAGCCTGTCCCGACTGTGACGGTGCGGGCTACCCCGACGACGCCGACGTGCGGACGTGCCCGCAGTGCGACGGCCAGGGGCAGGTGACGCAAGTCCGGCAGACGCCGCTGGGCCGCGTCCAGCAGACCCAGGAGTGTTCGCGCTGCGGCGGCGACGGCGAACTCGCCTCCGAGACGTGTTCGACCTGCAGCGGGCAGGGCCAGGTCCGCGAACAGGCGACGCTCACCGTCGACATCCCCGCCGGCATCCGTTCCGGCCAGACGCTCCGCATGGACGGCGAAGGCGCGCCCGGCGACCGCGGCGCCCGCAACGGCGACCTGCTCGTCGAAGTCGACGTCGAAGAGCACCCGGACTTCGAACGCGACGGCAACGACCTCCACCACCGCCACGCCGTCTCGTTCCCGCAAGCCGTCTTCGGCGACGAAATCGAAGTCCCCACACTCGACGGCGGCGCCACCTTCGACCTCGACGCCGGCACCCAGAGCGGCGAAACGTTCCGCCTCAAGAACAAGGGGATGCCCCGCCTGCGCGGCCGCGGCAGCGGCGACCTCTACGTCACCGTGCAGGTTGTCACACCCGCATCCCTCAACGACGAACAGCGCGAAGCCTGAGAGCAGTTCGCGGAAGCCGGCGGCGAAGAACTCGACGTCGACCCAGGCTTCTTCGAGAAGCTGAAGAGTAGCTTCTAAACGCACTTTTTGCGCTGCGGAAAAAGCACTCCTCCTTCACTTCGCGCCTACGGCGCTCCGTTCAGTCGTCGGCCCGAGCGCTCACTTCGTTCGCTCGTGGAGTGAATCGCGCTCGCTCCGCTCGCGCGAATGCTGGCTCATCGTCTACGTAGGTTCAAGTAGGAAGCCGGGACCAACCCGGCGCGTGACCTGACAACCACCCGGTGTGCTCGGACGCGGAACGGCGGCAGCGCACACCGGTACAGTTCGCCGCCTGCAAGCCCCTAATCGGCGGTTCGGGTCAGCTTACGACTCCTCGTCGTACTCGTAGAACCCCTTCCCGGTCTTCTTCCCGAGGTCGCCGGCGTCGACCTTGCGCTTGAGGAGGTAGGCGGGCTTGTAGCGGTCGCCGAGCTCCTCGTGGAGCGTCTCGCTGGCGTCGTAACAGATGTCGAGTCCGATGTGGTCTGCCAATTCGAGGGGGCCCATCGGGACGTTCGTGCCGAGTTTCATTCCCTTGTCGATGTCCTCCTTCGTGGCGACGCCCTCGTCGAACGCGCGGATGCCCTCGTTTATCCACGGCATCAGGATGCGGTTCGTCACGAACCCGGGCTTGTCGTCGGACTCCCACGTCTCCTTGCCGAGCGCTTCGGCGAAGCCGTGGGCGAGGTCGACGACCGCCTCGCTGGTCTTCTCGCCGACGACGACCTCCACGCCGGTCATGATGGGGACTGGGTTCATGAAGTGGAGGCCGACGATGCGGTCCTCGCGCTGGGTCGCGGCCGCGATGGTCGTAATCGAGAGCGTCGACGTGTTCGTCGCCAGCGGCACGTCGTCGGGGACTTCGTCGTCCAATTCCGCGAAGATGTCCCGCTTGATGTCCATGTTCTCGACGGCCGCCTCCACGACGAGGTCCGACTCCGAGAAGTCCTCGAGGTCGGTCGTGCCCGTGATTCGGTCGAGGATGTTCTCGCGCTCGTCCGCGTCGACCCCGCCTTTCTCGATGAGGCGGTCCAAGGAGGACTCGATGCGGTCGAAGCCCTGCTCGACGAACTCCGTCTCGATATCCTGCATCACGACGTCGTAGCCGGCAGTCGCGGCGACCTGCGCGATGCCGGCGCCCATCGTGCCGGCGCCGACGACGCCGACCGTCTCGATGTCTTGGAGGTCTCGCATAACCGCGACTGCGACTGGCTGTCACCTAAGGATGCCGGAACGTGGAAACACTGAAGCACCTTCGGGGGCTTCGTCCCGTCAACTGTGGCAGACGAGGACACGCGGGACGCGTTGCTGTCGCTGAAGTGCGTCGGACCAGCGACCGCGGACGTCCTCATCGACGCCGACGTCAACGCCCGCGACCTCGAATCGAAGGCAGTCTCGCACGCCGAACTCGTCGACATCGGCGTCAACCCCGGGGTCGCGGCTCGCATCCGACGAGAGCACTCCCTCCAGTGGTCGTTTGAGGGCGGCCAAGACCTCGACCGGCGCGCCGAGCAGGTGCGCGGCCTCCATGACGAGGAGCGCGAGTGGGTCGCCGCGAGCTACGGCGACGACGAAGCGTCCGCCGACGGCAGCGGGGACGTGACCGCCGAGGAGTCGGCGTGGCGCAAGCAGCCCGTCACGCCGAGCGGCGGCGCAGAGACCGGCGTCGACGATACCGAGGACGAGGCCGCGTGGCGCGAGCGGTCGTGGCCGAACGGCGACGACGGCGAGGCGTCGCCCGAGCGCGACGAGCGCGAGTGGCGCGAACAGTCGACGCCAACGCCCGTGACCGCCGTCGACGGAATCGACGCCCACGACGCCGAGCTGTTGGCTCGCGCAGGCGTGACTTCAGTCCGGAGTCTCGCGACCGCGCACGTCGAGCATGTCGCGGATTCGCTGGGCATCTCCGGGGACGAAGTCGCGGCGTGGAAGCGCGCCGCTGCCGACCACGAGCAGTAATTACTCGGAGTGCAGTAAATATACAGCAAATCGGCGTCTCGGCGCGGCTCCCGGACAGTTAGACACTTATACGTCCTCGCCGCACGTGCAGTTGATGCGTCCCTTCGAGGACTCTCCGATTTCGCGCGACGGGCAGGTACTGATTCTCGCGTACGACCACGGGCTCGAACACGGCCCGGTGGACTTCGAGGAAGTGCCCGAGACGATGGACCCCGGGAATGTCTGGGACATCGCCACCCACGACGCAGTGTCGGCGATGGCCGTCCAGAAGGGCATCGCCGAGGCGTACTACCCCTCCTACGAGGACGACGTGAACCTGCTCGCGAAGCTCAACGGCACGTCGAACCTCTGGATGGGCGAGCCCGACTCGGCGGTGAACTGGTCGGTCGAGTACGCCGCGGAACTCGGCGCGGAAGCCAGCGGCTTCACGCTGTACGGCGGTTCGAACACCGAAATCGAGAGGGCCGAGGAGTTCCGGCGGGCCCAGGAGGCCGCGCGGGACTACGACCTCCCGGTCGTGATGTGGTCGTATCCGCGCGGTCAGGGCCTCAAAAACGACACGTCGCCGGACACCATCGCGTACGCGGCGCGCCAGGCGC
>CAXREU010000097.1:0-5694 GCA_964229715.1 Halobacterium sp. | reverse complement strand
CCGGACAGGTGCTCGTCGTCGAAGACGTCGACACGGGCGAACGGTACGTCACGGAACCGGTCGAGACGGGCAGCACCGTCGAACTACGATATATGCACAGCGTCGAGAAGACGCCCGTAAACGACGTGTATCGCGTCGACGGCGAGACGCTCGTCAACACGCGAATGGAGTTCGAATCCTACGGCTGGGGGCTCCCGGCGCGCGTCAACGTCACGAACGTCAACGGGACGTTCGTCTACGACCCGCCGGAACCAATCATCACTCTCGAGACGCTGTCGGTCTCACCCGGCCGGATTGCCGAACACACGCTAGTCGTCGACGACCGACGGATTGACTTGGTGGCGAAGACGAACGCGAGTGATGTCCGCATTCACGTCGAACAGCGGACGTTGACAGATGTACTCCTATGAGCACGAACAACCAAGCCGACGGTGACGAAGCGGAGCTTTCCAGAGAAGAGGCCGACGAACTCATCGACGAAATCGAACGGCGACGGTCGCTGAAGGGGCTCGCCGCCCTCGTCGTCTCAACGATAGGCATTCTCTTCTCACTGTTCCAGCTTATTCTGGCGGCACAGAGCTTCTACTTCACGATTCCGATTCCGTTCCTCGCCGACATCGAAGTGGGGTTACAGCTCCTGCAGGCGAACGCCATCCACGTCGCGTTCGCGTTGGTGCTGACGTTCCTCATGTTCCCCGCGACGATGGGCGAGGGCGTCTTCTCCAAGCGACTGGGGGGCGCGGTCGACGAAGCGACCGCCCGGCTCGGCTCGGCAAACCCCATCGCACGCGTACTCGACCGGGTTCGCGGCCTCACCCGCTGGGCGTTCGTCGACCCCAATCGGAGCCGCGTCACGCCCTTCGACGTGGTCTGTATGGGGTTCGCAATGCTCACCGCGGTGTACTTCCTCACCGAGTTCGGGGAGATACGGGACATGCGCGTGTTCGGACTCGAGTCCGGTCGGCCAATCACGGGGGTCTACCCGTTCCTCGAACCGGTGCTCGGCGGCGTGCCGTTCGTCAGCGAGTTCTCGTACGCGCTGCTGTTGGGTGCAATCGGTATCGTCCTCGTGCTTGAGGCGACTCGCCGGACGCTCGGGCTACCACTGATGATTATCGTCGCGGCGTTCATCGTGTACGCCCGGTGGGGATTCCTCATCAGTAGCGACACGCCGTTCCTGGGCCTGCTCGCGATTCCCCGACTGACCTGGCCGGACATCGTGCAGAACCTCTGGTACAACACGGAGAACGGCGTCTTCGGGGTTCCCGTCACGGTCTCCGTCAGCTTCATCTACATCTTCATCCTGTTCGGTTCGTTCCTCGAGATGAGCGGCGCCGGACAGTGGTTCATCGACCTCGCGTACGCCGCCACCGGCAAGCGGAAGGGCGGCCCCGCGAAGGCGAGCATCCTCGCGAGCGGCTTCATGGGGACGATTTCGGGGTCGTCGATTGCGAACACGGTCACCACCGGCGCGTTCACCATCCCGCTGATGAAGCGCTCGGGGTACTCGCCGGAGTTCTCCGGCGCCGTCGAATCTTCGGCGTCCTCCGGCGGCCAGATTCTCCCACCGGTGATGGGAGCGGCGGCGTTCCTGATGGTCCAGTACACGGCGACGCCGTTCCGCGAGATAATCATCCTCGCGACCGTTCCGGCCATCGTGTTCTTCTTCGGGGTCTGGGTGATGGTGCACCTGAAAGCCGTCCAGGAGGGCATCGGCGGCGTCGAGAACGTCGATACCAAGCCTATGCGCGAACACCTCAAGCGCGGCTGGTTCTACCTCGTTCCCATCTTCCTGCTGCTGTACTACCTCATCATCGAGCGGCTCTCCGTCTCCCGTTCGGCGTGGTTCACGCTCGTCGCGCTCGTCGCGCTCATCACGTTCATCGCGGCCTACAGCAAGCAGACGCGCGCATTCCTGCTCGGGTCGCTCGCCGTCATCGCGGGCGCTGACCTCCTGAGCTTCGTCGTCGCCGGCGTCCCGGTCACGGGCTTCCTCGGCGGCGCCGGCGGTGCTGGCGTCCCACTCGGCGAGGCGGCCGGTATCGTCGCACCACGACTGGGCTGGTACGCGATGCTCGCCGGCGCCGTAACGATGCTGTACCACACCGACGTGCAGTCGTCGTTGCTGGACCTGAATCCGACCGTCCAGAACACCGCCGAAGCGGCCGGCGAGCGCGCCGGTCGCGACCTCGGCAAGAACCAGCTGTTCCGCACCGGCACCTTCGTCGTCAAGTCGATGGACGAGGGCGCGCGGACGGCCGTTCCGGTCGTCATCGCAGTCGCGGCCGCCGGCATCATCCCGGGTGTTATCAGCGTCTCCGGCCTCGGGCCGAACCTCACCTCGCTGCTGCTCGCGCTCTCCGGCGGCTCCATCGTGATAATGCTGCTCGTGACCGCCGTCGCGAGCATCATCCTCGGCATGGGGATGCCGACGACCGTGACGTACATCATCCTCATCTCGATGCTCGAGACGCCGCTCGTCGAGTTCGGCATCCCGCTGCTGGCCGCACACCTGTTCATCCTCTACTTCGGCGTCATCGCCGACATCACGCCGCCGGTCGCCGTCGCGGCCTACGCCGCCAGCGGCGTCGCGAAGTCCGACCCGTTCGAAACCGGCGTGAAGGCGTTCTCGCTGTCCCTGAACAAGGCCATCGTCCCCTTCGCGTTCGTGCTCGCGCCCGGCATCGTCCTCTTGCGTGAGAAGGCGAACGCGGCCAACGTACCGCTCCGGGAGCGCTACCGCGTGGTCAACTTCGGCGACCTCGCTGAACTGTCGTACTCCGTGCCCGAGATTCTGGTACCGATTGCCGGCGTCTTCCTCGGCGTCATCGCGCTCGGCGCGACCGTCATCGGCACGCTGTACACGGACGTCAACCGGAGCGAGCGGGCGGGCTTCGCGCTCAGCTCCCTCCTACTCATGGCGCCCGCGCTCCTCTCAACGTCGGTGTTCGACCTGCTCGGCTTCGTCGGCGTCACAGTGTCGGTCGACGCGCTACTGCTCGACCTGACGCTTCGTACCGTCGGCTTCCTCCTGTTCGCCGCGCTCACGCTGAAGAACAAGCGCGAGTTAGGTTCGTCGGGGGTCACTCCCGAGGCGGCATCAGCCTGACCGCTCGCGGCCGTCCCGGTTTCTTCTGCCGTTGAGCGCGTTCCGACGCGGTCGAACGCGGTTCGTCGTTCGGAGGTCCCCGCATGGCTGCCGACGTGAATCAGAGCGCTCGGGGCAGGCAGGAAACCACAACGTTTCTCACAGAACCTGTCGGACAGTACGCACGTGCCCCGTTCCAGACGCGCCCTCCTCGGCGGCGTCGCAGCGGCAGCGACCGCCGCGGTCGCCGGCTGTAGCTTCCGCTCGGACAGCAGCGGCCCGCGAGTGTCAGAGTCACCGTCGACCTCGTGGCCGACGCGCTCCGGCGGCAGCCGCGGTACCGCCACAAACGACGTCGCCGGTATCGACGACGAACCGACCCGACAGTGGCCGGACCGCACGCTCCCCCACTACGACAGCGGCGTCTTCACTGCGAGCGGCGGCGCCTTCGTCGTCGATACGCACACCCTGACGGCAATCGGTCCGAACGGGAACGTCCGCTGGCGGTCGGACGCCGGCTACTACGGCTCGGTACTGCTCGCAGACGAGGTCGTCGTCGCAGAGTCGAGGGACGGCGGCCTCGTCGCGCTCGAACGGTCGTCCGGCGAGCGCGCTTGGTCGGTGTCGGGCGGTGACCCGTTAGCGGTCGCCTCGGGGCGGCTCGTCTCGAGGACCGGTTCGGAGACCGTAGCTGCACTCGCTCCCAGCGGCGACACCGCGTGGTCCACGAGCGAACCTGCGTCGTATTCGCCGGTGACGGCCGCCACGCAAGAGACCGTCGTCGCGGCGTTCACCGACCGGTACCGGGCGCAACCCGACACAGAGGGAGTGGCAGAGCGCTCGACGCTCGTCGCGTGCGACGCCGCGGCCGGCAGCGAACAGTGGCGGTTCAGCGTCCCCGGGAACGTCCAGCGCGTCGCCGTCCGCGACGACCGCGTCCACGTCGGGACCGGCGTGAGGGACGCGAACGGAGCGTTCGGCGCGTTCCAGCACGTCCTCGCGCTCGACGACGGCTCCCTGGAGGCCCGTCGGACGTACACGGGCGTGTGGTTCGACGGGCTCGCCGTCGACAGCGAGCACGCGTTCACCGCGACGGGAACGACGGTTCGCGCGCTCGGGCCCCAGCTCGGTGGACCGAACTGGGAAGCGACGCTACCGGCGCGCACGACGTCTCTGGCGGCCGCAGCGTCGTCCGTGTACGTCACGTGGTCACCCGACCGGAACGAGGGGACCATCGTCGCGGCGCTGGACGCGACGAACGGCGAAGAACAGTGGCGGAAGTCGCTGCCGGTCGGCTGGGCCGAAGTCGTCGGCGTCACGGACGGCCGCGTGTTCGTCGAGACCAGCGAGACGCCCGGCCTCTACGTGCTCGGCTAACGCCTAGATTCCCTTGCTCATCAGGTGCGAGCGGAGCACGTCCGCGTCCTTGTTGGCGGTGCCCGTGTTCAGGATGACGACCGTGTCGTCCTCGCCGAACGCGCCGTCGTCGGCGAGCGCGGACGCGCCCGAGGCGGCGGCCGCACACGTCGCCCCCATCTCCAGGCCCTCGTGGGCGGCGACAGTCGTCGCGGCGTCCAGAATCTCCTCGTCGCTGGTCGCGACCGCGCCGCCGTCGCTCTCGCGGAGCGCCTCCAGCACGAGCGGGCTGGCGCCGGGGTCCGGAATCTCGATGCCGCCACAGATGGTGTCGGGGGTGTCCCACGGCTCGTGGACGTCGCGGCCCTCCTGGAACGCGCGCACGATGGGCGCGCAGCCCTCCGCCTGCGCGGCGTACAGCTTCGGGAGGTCGTCGGTGAGCCCGAGGTCGCGGAGCTCCTTCGCCGCCTTGTGCATGCCGACGAGGCCGACGCCGCCGCCGGTCGGGTAGACGACGTGGTCGGGGGTCTCCCAGTCCAGTTGTTCGGCGGTCTCGTAGTACATCGTCTTCTTGCCCTCGTGGCGGTACGGCGTCTGGAACGTCTTCACCGAGTACCAGTCGTCGTGTTCGCTCATCGCGTCGTCGAAGGCCGCGCCCGCGTCCCCGATGCGGCCCTCGACGATGGTCATGTCCCCGCCGTGGACGTTCACCATCGCCTTGTTGGCGAAGCCGGACCGCGACGGCAGAAAGACGTGCGAGTCGAGGCCCGCGCGGCCCGCGTACGCGGCCGCCGACTGGCCGGCGTTCCCTGCGGACGCGAGCGCCACGTCGCTGGCGCCATGCTGGTCGGCGGCGGTCACGGCGACCGTCTGCCCGCGGTCCTTGAACGTCCCCGTCGGGTTGCGGCCCTCGTCCTTGAGGTAGACCGCCCCGACGCCCATCTCGTCGGCGAGCGTCGGGCACTCCACGAGCGCCGTCGCGCCCTCGTCCATCGAAATCGCCGAACTCCGCGCGAACGGCAGCAGTTCCTCGTAGCGCCACATCGAGTCGAAGCGCCGCGACTCGAAGGTCTCCCGCGTGACGTCGAGGCTGTCGTAGTCGTAGGACGGGTCGAGGATACCGCCGCACTCCGGACAGCGATGAGTCGCCTCATCCGGGTCGAACGTCTCCTCGCAGTCTACGCACCGAAGCCCCTCGAACGCCGGCGTCGTCTCCATGTGCGGGCCTTCGCAGCGGGCGCGAAAAGCCC
>CAXREU010000096.1:0-14013 GCA_964229715.1 Halobacterium sp. | reverse complement strand
GAGCGAGCGCAGGCCGAGGAACCCCCGGAGGGGGTGACGACGGCTTTTCGCGTAGCTTTTGCCCGGGAGCGCGCCGCCGGCGCGCTCCCGGGCAAAAGGTACTACATCGAAATGTACGTCTCCGTGTCTGCGACGCCGTCGGTGTGCTGGATTTCGTCGGCGGCGATGTCCTTGACGTCGGCGGGGGAGTCGACGTCGAGTTTGGCGATGACGTCGACGTCGCCGGCGACGATGTGGGCGTCGACGACGCCGTCGATGGCGGCGATCGCATTCAGGAGGCGGTCGGCTTCGCCGGTGTTGGCTTTGATGAGGACGTAGGCGGTGACCATCTACGCCACCTCCGTGACGGCGGCTTCGCCGACGAGTATCTGGCGGACGTCGTCGAGCGCGTCGAACTCGGCGAGGACGGCGATGCGGTCGCCGACTTCGAGGGTGTCGTCGGGGAGCGGGAGGCCGAGCGCGCCGTCTTTCTTCCCGAACGCGAGCAGGCGGGCGCGGGAGGGGAGTTCGAGTTCGCTGAGCGTGTAGCCGTGCATGGGGGCGTCTTCGGTGACGGCGAACTGGACGATTTGGAGGTTCTCGGCGAGGTCGGCGATGGCGGTGACGTTGCCGCCGAGGAGCGCGTTCTTCGCGCCGATGGCGCCGAGGCGTTCGGGGTAGACGATTTCGTCGACTTCCTCGGCGTACTTGCGGTAGATGTTCTCGCGGTAGTCCTCGTCGATACGCATGACGGTGCGGCAGCCGTGGTGTTTGCCGACCATGCAGGCGACGAAGTTGGTGTTGAGGTCGCCGGTGAGCGCGCCGAGCGCGTCTACGTCGTCGACGCCGGCGCGTTCGAGGGTGTCCTCGTCGGAGCCGTCGCCGTCGACGACGGCGAAGCCCGCGTTGTCCGCGCGTTCGGCTTTGTCGTAGTCGTTCTCGACGATGGTGACGTCGTGGCCCTCGTTGTGCGTGATTCGGGCAGTCCGGAGGCCGACGCGCCCGGCGCCGACGATGAGGATGTGCATACGTATGGTATGGTGGGGGAACGCCAAATAGGTTTGTGCTGCGTTACCACGCAACAATACTTTTGGCGTCACCCACCGAAGAGCACGTATGGTTCACGCGTTCATCATGGTGAAAACCGGGGCGGGCACCGCTGCCGACGCCCGGGACCGCGTCGCCGAGCTCGACGGCGTCGTCGCGTCCCACGTCGTCGCGGGCAAGTACGACATCATCGCGGAGGTCGAGGGCGACGAGATGCAGGACGTCCTCGGGACGGTGTCGAACCGCATCGGGACGGTCGCGGGCGTCACCGAAACGAAAACCTACATCTCGCTGTCCGCCGCCTAGAATTCCTGTTCCTGCGGGTCGTGGTCTTCGAGATACGACTTCAGCCACGCCTTCTGGTCGTCGACGCGGGGCGTGCGCTCGGCGTACGCGTAGTCGAAGACCTCGTCGACGTCCGGTTCGCCGACCGCTTCGGCGGCGTCGATGGCGGCGTCGAGTTCGGCTTCGGCCTCGTTCCAGCAGTCGGCGACGAACTCGTCGTCGACGACGCCCTGTTCGCGGAGATAGCCTTCGTAGCGCTCCAGCGGGTCGGCAGTCCGCCACTCCGGCAGGTCCTCCGCCTCGGAGCGGTAGCGCTCGGGGTCGTCGCTGGTTGTGTGGGCGCCCTGCCGGTACGTGAGGGTCTCGACGAGGACGGGGTCGCCTGCGCGGGCGTCGTCGAGCGCTTCCTGCATCGTCTCGTAGACGGCGACCGGGTCGGTGCCGTCGACCTGCACACCCTCGAAGCCGTACGCCTCGGCCTTCACCGCGATGGAGTCGCTCGCGGTCTGTTTCTCGCGAGGCAGCGAGATGGCCCAGTTGTTGTTCTCGCAGAGAAAGACGACGGGCGCGTCGAAGACGCCCGCGAAGTTCATCGCCTCGTGGAAGTCGCCCTCGCTGGTCGCGCCATCCCCGAAGTACGCGACGACCGCGTCCGCGTCGCCGGTGTAGTTCATCGCCATTCCGGCGCCGACGGCGTGGGGGAGCTGGCTCGCGATGGGGACCGCTTGCGGGAAGTTGTTGACGTCGTGGTCGGAGTGGAACTCCGCGTACCCCCGCCGGAAGAGGAGGAGGTCGCTGGCGGGGACGCCGCGGGCGAGCTGCATCGCGTTCGAGCGGTACGTCGGGAACAGCCAGTCGCCGTCGGCCATCGCGTGTGCGGCCCCGACTTGCGAGCCTTCCTGCCCGCGGAACGGCGGGTAGCCCGGCATCCAGCCGCGGCGCTGCAGGGAGAGCGCGCGCTCGTCGAACTCCCGGGCGAACACGATATCCCGGAACAGAGTGCGTGCGGTGGCCTCGTCGACGGCCGTGTCGGCGAGGTCCCGCTCCTCGATAGCACGGTGCATACGGGTCCGTCGACGCACAATCACTTACCGATAGCGAAAAACGGCCCGAGCACCAAGACGGAGGTATGGTCTCGGTCGTCACCGCCGCGGGCGTCGGCATCATCGTGCTCGTGCACACCGCGATTGCCGCCATCGGCGCGCGCTACTTCCGCATCACCCTCAAGACGCGCTGGGGGTCGGTGCTGTACACCGCCGTCCTGATTCCGCTCGTCTACGTCGTCACGACGCTCGCGCTCGGCGTGCTCGGCCTCGGCGCGGGCGCGTTCGAGGACACGGGCCAGCTCATCGTCGTGACGTGGGCGTTCCCGTTCTTCCTCGGGTGGTCTATCGACTTGTTCTGGATTCCCGCCCCCGAGGAGCTAGAAGACCTCCCGGAGTAGGCGGACGACGAACAGCACGGTCAGCGTCGGAACGACGGTGAGTTCGCCGAATCCCGCCAGTGCAGCCGCGGCCTCCCAGACGTAGGCCACGCCGAGCGTACCGAACGTCGTCGCAGCGACGAGCGCCCCGCCGACGACCCTGACGCCGACAACGGCACCGGTGTCGACGGTGAGCGCAAGCGCGGCGTCCACGGCGTCGAAGAGGAGGAGTGCCGCGAGGACCGCGCGCATCGACACGCGACGCCGCGGCCCCTCGCCGGGCGACGGCCACAGAATGCGGAAGTTCTCGGGGAACAGCGACGGGAGGCGAATCGGCGGCAGTTTCAGGGAGAGCCCGCCGTCGCTGTCGTCGTCTCCGTGGTCGTCGCTGGGCATCGCTACTCGGCGGCGAGAACGCGGTTGAGGACGTCCTCAGCGTCCGCCAGGACTTCCTCGGGGGACTGGGTGGCGTCGATGCGGACGAAGCGCTCGGGCTCGTACTCGGCGAGTTGCTCGTAGTTGTCGCGGACGCGGCTGAGGAACTCTACTTGTTCGAACTTGTTCGTGGCGCCGGCGCGGGCGGCGCCGGTCTCGGGGTCAACGTCGAAGAACAGCGTGACGTCGGGCGGGCGCGTCCACGGCGTGGGGATGCCGCGGACGTACTCCATCGGGCGGTCGACGACGCCGTCGAGGGCGACGCCCTGGTAGGCGTACCGGGAGTCGGAATACCGGTCGGAGATGACCACGTCGCCGCGGTCGAGTGCGGGCTCGATGACTCGCGAGAGGTGGTCGGCGTGGTCCGCGGTGTAGAGGACCAGTTCGGCGACCGGGTCGGCATCGTCCTCGCCGATTGACCGCCGGACGGCGTCGCCGTACCACGAGTCGGTGGGTTCGCGGGTGAACGTGTAGCCGTCGCCGCGGGCCTCGCGCAGGGCCTCCCCGACCGTGGTCTTGCCGCTGCCGTCGATACCCTCCAGCGTGACGAGCATGCCCGAAAAACGACGACGGACCTACTAACGGCTTCGGGTTCCAGTTCGGCCGGGTGCCGAACCGGTCGCTTTCGCCGGTATATTACCCCTTGGCTCGGGCATAGTTTTAGGGAGTTGCCGGCCGTCTTCGGGGATATGGACGTGCTGGTCACTGGCGGAACGGGATTCATCGGGACGCATCTGTGCCGGGAACTCGACGAGCGAGGCCACGAGGTGACCGCGCTCTCGCGGCACCCGGAGGAGGCGGTCCTGCCCGACTCCGTGGAGACGGTCGTCGGTGACGTGACTGCCTACGATTCCATCCGGTCGGCCGTCGAGGGCCACGACGCGGTCGTGAACCTGGTGGCGTTGTCGCCGCTGTTCAAGCCCAGCGGGGGCGACGACCGCCACTTCGAGGTGCACCTCGGTGGCACCGAGAACGTCGTCGAAGCCGCCGAGGAGGCCGGCGTGGAGTACGTGCTCCAGTTGTCCGCGCTGGGCGCGGACCCGGACGGCTCGACAGCGTACATTCGCTCGAAGGGACGCGCCGAGGAGGTGGTGCGGAGTTCCGACCTTGAATACACCATCGTGCGACCGTCGGTCGTGTTCGGCGAGGGTGGGGAGTTCGTCTCGTTCACGAAGCAGTTGACGACGCCGTACATAACGGGGCTGCCGGGCGGCGGCAAGACGCGGTTCCAGCCGATTTGGGTCGGCGACCTCGTGGGGATGCTCGCTACCGCCGTCGAGGACGAATCCCACTGGGGAGAGACGTACGAACTCGGCGGGCCCGAGGTGTTGACGCTTGGGGACGTGACACGGCTGGTCTACCGCTCGGAGGGGAAGTCCGTGCGGATTCTCTCGGTGCCGATGCCGCTGGCGGGCATCGGGATGCGGCTGGCGGACCCGCTGCCGTTCGTCCCGTTCGGTACCGACCAGTACCGGTCGTTGAAGTTTGACAACACCGTCCGCGACAACGACGTCGGCGCGTTCGGCGTCGATGAATCCGAGTTGACGACGCTGGCCGACTATCTCGGTGGCGGAGAAATCGCCAACCCGTAGGAATCGCCCACCAAGCTTAAATATCCCGAGAGGTCCGGGCTGCGGTCCACCCGTCAGGTGCCCACAGGCTTCATCACGTCATGCGAAAACGAGGGGCGGCGCTGAACCGTCGGACACGCGTCTGCAAAAGCCTTATACCCTCGTTCCCATTCTAACTGTGCAAAGGGTTCCGTATGAAACTGGCAATGATCGGGTTCGGCCAGGCGGGCGGTAAAATACTCGACAAGTTCCTCGAGTACGACAAGCGGCACGACTCCAACATCGTGCGTGCCGCAGTCGCCGTCAACACCGCTAAAGCCGACCTCATGGGATTGGAGCACGTTCCACAGGAGAATCGCGTCCTCATCGGACAGTCCCGAGTGAAGGGACACGGCGTCGGCGCCGACAACGAACTCGGCGCGGAAATCGCCGAAGAGGACATCGACGAAGTGCAGGGTGCAATCGACTCCATCCCGGTCCACGAGGTCGACGCGTTCCTCGTCATCTCCGGTCTGGGCGGCGGCACGGGCTCCGGCGGCTCCCCGGTCATCGCCAAACACCTCAAGCGCATCTACACCGAACCCGTCTACGGCCTCGGCGTGCTGCCCGGCAGCGACGAGGGCGGCATCTACACGCTGAACGCCGCGCGGTCGTTCCAGACGTTCGTCCGCGAGGTCGACAACCTCCTCGTGTTCGACAACGACGCGTGGCGCAAATCCGGCGAGTCGATGCAGGGCGGCTACGACGAAATCAACGAGGAAATCGTCACCCGCTTTGGCATCCTCTTCGGCGCCGGCGAAGTCGAGCAGGGCGGCGACGTCGCCGAGAGCGTCGTCGACTCCAGCGAAATCATCAACACGCTCGCCGGCGGCGGCGTCTCCACGGTCGGCTACGCCTCCGAGGGCGTCGACAACGACACCTCCGGCAGCGGTCTGCTGTCGCGGTTCACTGGCGGCGACGACAACGCCGTCGAGGACTCCGCCTCGACGACGAACCGCATCACGAGCCTCGTTCGGAAGGCCGCGCTCGGCCGACTCACGCTCCCGTGCGAAATCGAGGGCACCGAGCGCGCACTCTTGGTCACCGCCGGCCCGCCGAAGTACCTCAACCGGAAAGGCATCGAGCGCGGCCGCAAGTGGCTCGAGGAGCAGACCGGCTCGATGGAGGTCCGCGGCGGCGACTACCCCGTGCCGAACTCCCAGCAGGTCGCGTCCGTCGTCCTGCTGTCGGGCGTGAACAACGTCCCGCGCATCAAGGAGCTGCAGGAAGTCGCCATCGAAGCCCAAGACAACATCGACGACATCCGCGAGGAAAGCGAAGAGAACTTGGAGGAATTGGTCGAAGACGACGACGATGAACTTGAACCGCTGTTCTAAGCTAGCGGTCGCGCTCGTCGTCCTCCTCGCGGTCGCCGCGGTTCCGGCAGCCGCCGTTTCGATTAGCGGCGACGCCCCGGGTAGCGTGCAGTCCGGCGAGCAACGGGAGACGACGTTCACCGTCACCGACCCCTTCGAGAGCTACGAAGAGTGGACGCTCCAAGCGAGCACTGACCTCACGGACGTCACGTGGCAGGTCGTCACGTTCGACAACGCGGGCAACCAAATCGACGAGACGACGCTCAACGGGCAGTCGGTGAGCTACGACCTCGCGGCGTCCAGCGGCGCGGTGCGCGCCGAAGTCACCATCGTCGGCACGGTGCCGTCGTCGAACGCGTGGTCGTGGAGCTACGACCCCGCGCAGACGATTACGTACGCAGAGTTCGTGCAAGCTCAGCCGGGCGGTGCCAGCAACACGCTGGAGACCTACGAGACCCGGCCGTACACCACCGAAAGCCAGGAGGCACGGACCGCTATCAGTGACGCCGAGGCCGCCATCGAGAACGCGCGCAACGCAGGCGCCAGCGTCGGTGGCGCGGAGAGCGACCTCCAGGACGCCATCGAGTTCTACGACGGCGGAAACTTCGAGCAGGCGATTAGCAACGCCGAGCAGGCCGAGTCCACCGCGAACAGCGCGGCGTCGTCGGCCGAGCGCACCGACCTCATCATCATGGTCGGCGCGGCGCTGGTCGTCCTGCTGTTGCTGGCTGGGGGCGTCTACTGGTACCTCCAGCAGCGCGACAGCTACGACAAACTCGGCTGAGGGATGCGAACCCTCGTCCCGTTCGACCCGACGAACCCGAACACGCGGCTCTCTCCACTTCTTTCGCCCGACGAACGCCGAGCGTTCGCTGCGGCGATGCTCTCTGATGTTCTCAACGACGTCCGTCGAGCGGGTGGCACGCCGACCGTGTTGGCGACTGCGACCCTCGACACCGACGTCGACGCGCCAGTAGTCGTCGACGGCCGCTCGCTCTCGGTCGCGGTGAACGACGCACTCACGGAACTCCCGGCTGCGGTTGTGATGGCGGACCTCGCGCTCGCGACGCCGGACGCCATCGGGCGGCTGTACGATGCCGACGGTGACGTCGTCGTCGCGCCCGGGCGTGGCGGCGGCACGAACGCGCTCGTCGTTCGTCACCCGGAGTTCGGCGTGGACTACCACGGCACCTCGTTTCTCGACCACGTCGCCGCCGCCGACGCGGTGGGGGCGTCCGTCGAAACCATCGACTCGTTCCGACTCGCCGTCGACGTCGACGAGCCCGCCGACCTCCTCGACGTGCTCGTACACAGCAATGGCGCGGCGGCTAGCTGGCTCCGCGACGCGGGCTTCCGGGTTGCCGTCACGGACGGCTCGCCGGAAGTCGTCCGGGCTGGGGAACCAAACGCCTAAACGCTGTCCAGGCCACCGCACGGGTATGCAACCGTTGCAACTGGCGCGAGCGGTCGCGGCGCTGCTCGGGTTGGCGGTGCTGGCGGCGGTGCTGTTCCAGGCCGTCCTGGCGGCGCTGGCGGAACTCGGCGTGCCGTCGTGGGCGGCATCACCGACGGCCGTCGGCGCGGTGCTACCGCCAGTGCTCGCGCTCGCGGACGCGTACACGCCGCTGGGGAGCCACGACCGAACGGCCGCGCTCCGCGAGCGCCCCGCACCGCGGCTCGCCGCGGACGCACTGCTGGCGGCGGCGGTGGGCGGCGTCGTCGGCTACGCGGGCAGCCAGCTCCTCCTCTCCGCGGACGCGAGCAGTCTCGCGGAGCTCGTCGTGGTGTCGGGCGCGTCACTGGCGGGGTACGCGACGTTCGTCGCGCGGAACCTCGAGGCGTACGGCGGCCGCGGCCCGGAGCCGGACGTCGAGGAGGAGATGCGGCCGTGAGCTCGATTCCGGGCACCGACGAGTACGGCGTGGACGTGGAGATTCGGGACGCCGACCGGGAGGCCGCGCTCGCGGTCCGCCCCGAAGACGTCGAACCCGCCGACGAACTGACGTTCGCGCGCAACGTCTTCGTGCCGCTGACGACGGCCTGCCGGTACACGTGCACGTACTGCACGTACTACGACCCGCCCGGCGAAGCCGAACTGATGCGTCCGGAGGCCGTCCGGGAGACGTGTCGGACGGGCGCCGCGGCGGGCTGCACGGAGGCGTTGTTCACGTTCGGGGACGACCCCGACGACCGCTACACCGAAGTCCACGACCAACTCGCAGAGTGGGGGTTCGACTCCATCCACGACTACCTCCGGCGCGCCTGCGAAATCGCCCTCGAGGAGGGACTGCTTCCGCACGCGAATCCGGGCGACCAGACGCGCGAAGAGATGGCCCACGTCGCGGACGTGAACGCGTCGATGGGCGTGATGTTGGAGACGACGGCAGACGTGCAGGCCCACGGCGGGCCGCGCGCGAAGAATCCCGGCCAGCGCCTACACACCATCGACGTTGCGGGCGACCTCGGCGTCCCGTTCACGACGGGCATCCTCGTCGGTGTCGGCGAGGACTGGCGCGACCGCGCGGACAGCCTGCTCGCGATTCGCGACCTCCACGAACGCTACGGCCACGTGCAGGAGGTCATCGTCCAGCCGGTCAGCCCGAACGAGCGCTGGACGGAGGACCCGCCGAGCCGGGAGACGATGCGGCGCGCGGTCGCGATGGCGCGCGCGGTGCTGCCCGAGAACGTGGCGGTGCAGGTGCCGCCGAACCTCGCCGACGCCCGCGCACTCCTCGATTGTGGCGTCGAGGACCTGGGCGGCGTCTCCCCCGTGACGAAAGACCACATCAACCCCGACTACGCGTGGCCCGCGCTCCGCGAACTGGAAGACATCGCCGACCACGGCGGCGTCCCGTTGCGCGAGCGCCTCCCGGTCTACGAGCGCTTCCTCCCCGACGAGGGGAACGAGAACGAGTGGGTGAGCGAGCGTATCGGCCGCGCAATCGAAACTGGCGAGCAGTATCAGGCAGTGCTGGCGGGCGAACCACTGGGCGCGCACGGCCCCCAACACTAACCGCGCGGGCGCCGGACTTCGGGTGACGCGGCTAGTCCCATGCCCGAGGACATCACGCTCCCCCGGAAGCGCGTGCGCGGCGCCACGGTCGAAGACCGCCTCACGGACAACGCCGTCGAACACATTCTGCCGGCGCGGTATCTGCTCCACGACGAGAGCGGCGAGGTTGTGGAGACGCCCGCGGAGCTGTTCGAGCGCGTCGCCGACGCTGTCGCCAGCCCGGAGGACGACCAGGCGCTGTGGCGCGACCGGTTCTACGAGCTGCTGACGGGCCTGGAGTTCGTGCCGAACTCGCCGACGCTGATGAACGCCGGCGGGCCGCTGGGCCAGCTGTCGGCGTGCTTCGTGATGTCCCCAGCGGACGACCTCGACGACATCTTCGAGACGGTGCGGCGCGCCGCGAACGTCTTCCAGTCGGGTGGCGGCGTCGGGTACGCGTTCTCGGAGTTGCGGCCGCGCGGCGACGTCGTCGCGGAGACCGGCGGCGTGGCGTCCGGCCCGGTGTCGTTCATGCGCGTCTACGACCAGATGTGCGAGACAGTCAAGGCCGGCGGCAAGCGCAGGGGCGCCCAGATGGGCGTGCTGCGCGTCGACCACCCCGACATCGGGCGGTTTTGTGTGGCGAAGCGTGAGGAGGGCGAGCTGGAGAACTTCAACGTCTCCGTGGCGGTCACCGACGACTTTCTCGACGCGCTGGACGCGGGGGAGGCGTACGAGCTCACGAACCCGCGGACGGGCGACGCCCACGAGGTGACGGAGGCGACCGCGCAGTTCTACAACGCGAGCCACGCGGACGCCGACCCGCGAGCCGTCCCCGAGAACTTCTGGCGGGATTACGGGGACAGCGTCGCGGGCGTTGACGAGTTCCGCGGCGACCTCGTGGAAGTCGGGGAGCCGATGACACTCCCCGCCGAGTTCGTCTGGCGGCTCATCGTGGACGGCGCGTGGCGGAACGGCGAACCGGGCGTGTTCGCAGTCGACCGTGCGAACCGCGAGCACTCCTTCGACGTCGTCGAGCACCCCGAGCATCGCATCGAGGCGACGAACCCCTGCGGCGAGCAGCCCCTCGAGGACTTCGAGGCGTGCAATCTCGGGCACGTGAACCTCTCGCTGATGGCGGCCGAGGACGCGCCACGATGGAGTGAATTCGAGCACGACGGCGACCTCGAAGCGCGCGTTGAGGCGTTCCTCGACGAGGCGCTCGACACGGAGCGCTTGGACCGCGTGACGCGCTGGGGGACGCGGTTTCTGGACGACGTGGTGACGGAGAGCGACTTCCCGCTGCCCGAAATCGAGCAGACGGTCTCGGAGATGCGGAAGGTCGGCCTCGGCGTGATGGGGTTCGCAGAATTGCTCGTCCAGTTGGGCGTGCGCTACGGCAGCGACGCGGGCGTCGAAATCGCCGACCAGGTGATGGCGCGCATCGACCACGTCGCGACGGAGACGAGCCGCGAACTCGCCGCCGAGCGCGGGACGTTCCCGAAGTGGGGCGAGTCGAAGTACGCAAATCCAACAGAATATCCGGAGTGGTTCCGCCAGCACACGGGCGAGGACCCCGCGGACTGGGCCGAGGGCTTCCCGATTCGTAACCACGGCGTGACGAGCGTCGCGCCCACTGGCACGACGTCGATGCTAGCCAACACCTCCGGGGGATGTGAGCCAATCTACGAGGTCGTCTACTTCAAGAACGTCGGCCGGGACGTGCAGGGCGCCGAGCCGCTCGTGGAGTTCGACGACTACTTCCTGCGCGTGCTGGCGGCCAACGACGTCGACGTCGACGCCGTCGAGGAAGAAGCAAAGCGCCTCCTACAAGAGGGCGAGTTCGAGGGCGCCCAATCGCTGTCGGTGCCCGACGAGATTCTGGAGCTGTTCCCGACGGCGCGCGAACTCCCGATGGGCGCACACGTGCGAGTGCAGGCGGCGTTCCAGGCGCACGTCGACGGCGCCGTCTCGAAAACCCTCACCGTCGCCCACGACGCCGCTCGCGGGGACGTCGCGGACGCGTACCGGCGCGCCATCGACCTCGGCTGCGTCGGCGTCACCGTCTATCGCGCAGGGTCGCGAACGGCACAGGTGCTCACGACCAAGCCCGAAGAGACCGGGAGCGTCGACTAGTCCAGCAAGTCGGGGAGGCGCTTGCGAACGACGGTGTAGACGACCGACACCGCGAGCATCGCGACCGTGAGTAGGCGGACGAGTCCGTCGTACAGCGCGAGCGCGGGAATCGAGAGCACGACGACAGCGAGCAGGTCTTCGGGCGCGCCGTCGTAGCGAATCCAGCGCCGCGGGCGAATCCACCGGCAGCGGGTGTGCGAGTAGACGCCGCGCTGGTCGTCGTTCGCCCACGGGCGCGCGCCGAGCCCGCCGCCGAGCGCGTCGGTGACGGAGTGGACGGCCGCCGACAACAGGAAGCACGCGGCGCCGACCGTGAGCGCCGACGGCACGCCGACGGCGATGCCGAACGCGGCGGCGGCCAGCGGCCAGTAGTGCTCGGGGTAGTGCAGCGTCTTCCGGTGTTCAAGCACGCTCAGGTCGAAGTCCGGGAAGACGCCGCCGGCCATCGCGCCGAACGCGGCGGGCACGGCGAACTCGGGCGCGACCCGGAACAGCGGCGTCGCGAGCAGCACGCCCATCGCGGCGTGGGTCGTCGCCATCACAGCGAACTCCCTCCCATCAGTCGTCGGCGCTCGCGGCGCCGCGCGAGCCGTCGGTGTCGCGGTCGGGGACGAGCGGCGTGCCGTCGGCTTGCGGGCCGAGCTGTGGGCCGAACTGATCGGCGTCGGGGTCGAGGACGCGGCGCTCGGTGTAGTCCGTGGAGCGCTCGACGGGCGTGCGGCCGATAGCGGTTATCATGTCGGCGTAGTCGGCGACCGAGCGGAACTCGCCGTGCTGGCCGCCCGCGCGCTTCGTGATCTCCTCGCTGAGGATGGTGCCCATGAAGTCGTCGGCGCCGCAGTTCAGGAGTTTCAGTCCCTTCGCGTTCCCGAACTTCACCCACGACGACTGGATGTGCTCGACGTTGTCTAAGTAGAGGCGTGCGACGGCGACGAGGAGTTCGTCCTCGGCGTCGCTGGCGCCGGTCTCGACGACGCCGCGGTCGTACAGCGGCGTCTCCTGATGGATGAACGAGAGCGGGACGAACTCCGTGATGTTGTCGGTGCGGTCCTGGAGGTCCCGAATCACGTCGAGGTGGTGGACGCGGTGGGCCTCGTTTTCGACGTGACCGTACATCATCGTGGAGGTCATCGGGAGGCCGACGTCGGCGGCGGCTTCCATCGCGGCGACCCACTCGCCGGTGTCGATTTTCCCGGGGCAGATGACGTCCCGGACTTCATCGACGAGGATTTCGGCAGCAGTACCGGGGACGGTATCGAGGCCGGCGTCGGCGAGGTCGCTGTAGACGTGGCGGTAGTCCCAGTCGACGCCGCGCTGGGCGTGGTGGGCTTCCTCGGGAGTCATCGAGTGGACGTGTGCGCCGGCGTCGCTCATTGCCGCGATTTGCTCGATGTACGTGTGCGGGTCGGTGGTGTAGCGCTCGGGCGGCTTGTAGTTGTGTTCGGGATTCTCGGGGTCGAGGGCGGCGCGGTGGTCGTCGTTCAGGCCGAACGCGGGGTGGAGGCCCGAAACGGAGGTGACCTCGTAGGCGCCGCGTTCGACGGCGTCTTTCACGACGTCGTGGGACTCCTGAGGCGTCTTCGTGAAGCCGGCGTGGTCGTCGGGTTCGTCGACCTCGAAGTTGTGCGCGGTGTCCTTGAAGTTGCAGAACAGACAGCCCGTGTTGCAGGCCGTGGTGACGTTGTTGTTGACGTTCGCGACGAACGTCACCTCGTCGCCGACGACCTCGGCGCGGCGGCGGTCGGCGGCTTCGAGGACGAGTTCCTTCCGCCGCGGGTCGATGCCTTCGGTGTCGGTGCCGGTGGTGATGAGTTCGATGCCGTCCGCGACGGAGCGCCGGCGGCCGTCGCGGGCGTTCGCCAGCGCGTTCTCGAACGACTGGTCGGTCTCGGGGACCACGTCGAAGTCGAACTCGCTGGCGGCGTCGGACATGTTCGAATCCACCGCGGCCATCGTCAAAAAGCCTGCCACAGCGGCCACCCCTTCGATGTAATGCACGGGCGTGAGTATCTCCACGCGAAGTACTGGAGTTGTGGGCACGAGAGTGAAAGATTCATGGTGGTCGCCGCCGCGCGTACACCCATGACGAGCGTCAAAACCCTCCGCGTCGAGGAGGCGGCGACCCGAGACGCGCTCGGCCGGGGCGTCTTCGAGTTCAGCGACCGCTACTCGGTGTTCGACTGGGGGGAGATGCCAGACCTGATTCCGGGGAAGGGCGCGAGCCTCGCCACGATGGGCGCGTTCAACTTCGAACTCCTCGAAACCGAGGGCGTCCCCACACACTACCGGGGCGTGCGGAACAGCGACGGCGAGACGGTCGCGCTGGCGGACGCCGACGAGCCGCCGACCGAGATGGCAATCGCGCTCACGCAGGTCCCGGACCTCCCCTTCGAGGGGCACGACGCCGAGGGAACCACCGAGAACATCCACGGTGGGTACGATTACGGCGCCTACCACGCCGCCGCGGACGGCAACTACCTCGTGCCGCTCGAGGTCGTCTTCCGGAACAGCGTTCCCGTCGGGTCGAGTCTCCGCAAGCGTCGGGAGCCCCACGAGTTCGACCTGGACTACGACGAGTGGCCCGAGGAGCCGGTCGACCTCCCCGAGCCGGTCGTGGAGTTCTCCACGAAATACGAGGAGCAGGACCGCTACCTCTCCCGCGAGGAGGCCGACGCCATCGCTGGCCGAGCGAGCATCGAGGAACTGGACGGACTCGCGCGCCGCGTGAACGAGGTCGTCACCGAGCGCGCCGAGGAGGCCGGGTTCACGCACGAGGACGGCAAAATCGAG
>CAXREU010000095.1:0-6171 GCA_964229715.1 Halobacterium sp. | reverse complement strand
CTGGCGTGCGAGGTTGCGGGCGGCGTCGCCGTCGTCGAGCGCGCAGCACGGCAGCACGAACGTCGTGTGGATGTTTTCGGCGTCGCGGTCGCCGAGGGTCGCGCCGTGCTGGAGGTCCGCGTAGCGGTCCTCGAAGCCCTCCTGTGTGAACATGAGCGCGTGCCAGCCGTCGGCGAACCGGCCGGCGAGTTCGACGGCCTTCGGGCCCATGCCGGTGACGTCGATTTCGGGCGCGGGCTCGGGTGGGTCCTGTCGGAGTCTGAAGCCGCGCGTCTGGACGACATCGCCGTCGTAGTCGACCTGGTCGCCCGACAGCACCTGGCGGACGACTTCGACGTACTCGCGGGTTCGCTTCAGTGGAGTGCCGAACTCCTGGCCGTGCCAGCCCTCGATGACTGCGGGGCCGCTCGGCCCGAGGCCGAGGCGGAACCGCCCGTCGGAGTGCTCTTGGAGCGTCGCAGCGGTCTGGCCGAGCAGCGCGGCGCTTCGCGAGTACGTGTTCACGATGCTGGTGCCGACGCCGATGGTGTCAGTGCGGTCGGCGCGCGCCGCCAGCGTGGTGACGGCGTCCCGGCCCCACGTCTCCGGGAACCAGACGCGGTCGTACCCCAACTCTTCGGCGCGTTCGCCGATGCCGACGACGTCAGACAGCGAGTCCTGTGCGGCGACCGGCAGGTGGACGGTGCGGGCGGTCACAACTCTCAATTCCGCACCTCGCCGCATAAATCTGTGTCAACTCGTGACAACCCACGGTGGGTTGGACTACTCCTCGACGAGCTCGAACTTCTGGACTTTCCCCGTGGTCGTGCGCGGGAGTTCGTCCACGAACTCGACCTCGCGGGGGTGTTTGTACTCCGCGAGGCGGTCCAAGCAGAACTGCTTGAGTTCGTCGGCGGTCACGTCGGCGTCCGGCGCTTTCACCACGAACGCCTTCACCGTCTCGCCGCGTCGGTCGTCCGGAATCCCGACGACCGCGACGTCCGCGACGGCGTCGTGCTCGAAGAGCAACTCCTCGACTTCGCGGGGGTAGACGTTGTAGCCCGCGGTGTTTATCATGTGCTTCTTCCGGTCGACGACGTAGAAGTAGCCGTCCTCGTCGTGGTAACCGAGGTCGCCCGTGTGGAACCACCGTTTGCCGTCCCGCTCGGTGAACGCTTCTTCGTTGGCGTCGGGGAGGCCAGAGTACCCCTTCATCACGTTCGGTCCGGAGACGACGAGTTCGCCCGTGATGTCGTCCATCTCGACGTCGGCTTCGTTTACTGGTCCCTCGTCGATTGGTGGCACGTCCTCGAAGCCGGCGGTGACGATGCGCGCGTCGATGCCTTCCAGTGGTTTCCCGATGGAGCCGACACGGCGACCCCAGTTCGGGCTGTTGAAGTGGGTGACGGGGCTGGTCTCCGTAAGTCCGTACCCCTCGTAGATTTTCACCGGGTAGAGCTCCTCGAAGCGCCGCAGCACCTCGATGGGTATCCCGGAGCCACCGACCGTGCACTGGCGCAGCGAGGAGAGGTCAAACTCCTCGGCGTTGGGTTGGTTGATGACGTCGTTGTACATCGCGGGCACGCCGTCGAACAGCGTCAGGTCGGCGTCCGCGACGAGACTCATCGCCTCCTGGGCATCCCACGCGGGCAGCGGGTAGAACGACGCACCGGCGAACAGCGCGGCGTTCATCCCGACGGTCATCCCGTAGATGTGGAACAGCGGCAGCACGCCGATTTTTCGGTCCGAGGGCTGCACGCCGCCCGGGACGATGTCGATGGACTGCCGGGCGTTCGACGCGAGGTTGTGATGGGTGAGCTGGACGCCCTTCGGCTTCCCGGTCGTGCCGGAGGTGTACGGCTGGACGGCGACGTCGTCGTCGGCGCGCTCGGCGACACTGTCGTCGCCGCTGGTGAGGAACTCCCGGAACGGCGTTCCCGTGTCGGCGTCGCCGCCGACGGTGACGACGCGCTCGACGCTCGTGTCGTCGCGTACCTGTTCGACGAACGGGACGACGTCGGCGAGCGCGACGACCGTTTCGGCGCCGGAGTCCGAGAGCAAGTGTTCGATTTCGCGGCTCTTGTACTGGGGGTTCATCGGCACGACCGTACACCCCGCGCGGAGCGCGCCGTGGAACGCGACGACGAACTGCGGGAGGTTCGGCAGGTAGATGCCGACCGCGTCGCCGGCTTCGACATCCGTGTCGCGGAGTGCGGCGGCGAACTGTCCGGTCTGGGCCCAGAACCCCCCGTAGGATAGCTCGGTGTCCTCGTAGACGACCGCGGGTCGCTCGGGCTGCTCGTCGACGACGGACTCGATGTGGCGGACCAGATTCGTCATAGCTACTCCGCCCAAGGAAGTCTATCATCAATAATACTGGTGTTCGGTTGGGTGGCGCCGACCCGGTGGCCTTTTGCCGGGTGACCGCACATCCGAACGCATGACAGCGTTCGACGCCGAGGACGTGCAGGCGTTCATCCAGTCGTACGTCGACGACCACGGCTTCCTCTCCTTCCTTGACCTCCAGGTAGAGGCCGTCGACGACGGCGAGATGACCCTGCGCATCCCCTACGACGAGAAACTCACCAACCACGGCGCCGGCGAGGGGAACGTCCACGGCGGCATCGCCGCGACCATCATCGACACCGCAGGCGGGCTCGCCATCCGCACGACCCTCGACGAGCCCATCACCGCCGGCGTCGCCACCCTCGACCTGAACGTCTCGTACCTGCGGCCCGCACGCGGCGACCTCGTCGCCGAAGCGGACGTCATCCGCGTCGGCTCCACCGTCGGCGTCGCGGAAGTCACCGTGACCTGCGAAGACGACGAAGGGGAGCGCGTGGAAGTCGCGGTCGGCCGCGGGTCGTTCCGCGTGTTCGAGTAGCGGTACTTTTTCGCAGTCCCCGCCCCACGAGTCGGGCATGCAGCTGTTCTGGCACCGCCGCGACCTCCGCACGGCCGACAACCGCGGGCTCGCCGCAGCCGCCGACTCTGGCGAAGTCGTCCCCGTGTTCTGCTTCGACGACGTCGTCCTCGAGCACGCGAGCCCGCCCCGCGTGGCGTTCATGCTGGACGCGCTCGCCGACCTCCGAGCGCACTACTGCGACCTCGGCAGCGACCTCCTCGTGCGCCACGGCGACCCGTCGGCGGTGCTGCCCGACCTCGCCGAAGAGTACGATGCCGACCGCGTCGTCTGGAATCACGACTACTCGGGACTCGCCCGCGAGCGCGACGAGGCCGTCCGCGCCGCACTCGGGGATGAGGACGTCGCCCACGAGCAATATCACGACGCCGTCTTCCACGAACCCGGCGCGATTCGCACGAACGCCGGCGACCCATACTCCGTGTACACGTACTTCTGGAAGAAGTGGCAGGACCGCGAGAAACCGGAGCCAGTCCCCGAACCATCCGAAGGCGACCTCGCAGACGTATCGGGCGAGGCGTTGCCGACAGTGGCGGACCTCGGGTTCGCGGAACCCGACGCGGCCCTCCCGGATGCGGGCACCGAAGCGGCTCGTGAGCGCCTCGCGGACTTCTGCGAGGACGACATCTTCCGCTACGAGGAGGCCCGCGACTACCCCGCGAAGGCAGCGACGTCGCGGCTCTCCCAGAACCTCAAGTTCGGAACGATTGGCGTCCGCGAACTGTACGAGCGCACGGAGGACGCGATGGCTGAGGCGGACGGCGACGAGGAACGCGAAAGCGTCGAAGAGTACCAGAGCCAACTCGCATGGCGGGAGTTCTACGCGCAAGTGCTGTACTTCAATCCGGAAGTCGTCTCGCAGAACTACAAGGAGTACGCGAACCCAATCGAGTGGCGCGAGGACGACGCCGAGCTAGCGGCGTGGAAGCGCGGGGAGACCGGCTACCCAATCGTGGACGCGGGGATGCGCCAGCTCCGCGAGGAGGCGTACGTCCACAATCGCGTGCGGATGATTGTCGCGTCCTTTCTCACGAAAGACCTCCTGCTGGACTGGCGCGAGGGCTACGACCACTTCCGCGAGCACCTCGTCGACCACGACACGGCCAACGACAACGGCGGCTGGCAGTGGGCGTCCTCCACTGGAACGGACGCCCAGCCGTACTTCCGCGTCTTCAACCCGACGACGCAGGGCGAGCGCTACGATCCAGATGCCGAGTACATCACCGAGTACGTCCCCGAGCTCCAGAGCGTGCCGGCCGAGAAAATTCACGCGTGGCCGGAACTGGAGGCCGACGAACGAACGGAGCTCGCGCCCGACTACCCGGACCCGATTGTCGACCACAGTGAGCGACGGGAGGAAGCCATATCGATGTTCGAACGGGCGCGCGGCGACGACTAGGACTGCTGGGCGACCCGCGTCCAGACGACGACGGCGCCGATGGCGGTGACGGCAGCGGCGAGCGTCCACGCGACGTCGTAGCTGGTCGCGTCGACGACGAGGCCGAACAGCGGCGGCGCGGTGATACCACCGAGGTTCAGCATCGTCTGGCCGCCCGCGGTGGCGGCGCCGACCTAGTCGTCGTCGACGATGGCGGTCATCGTGGCGTAGTAGACGCCGGGGAAGCCGAGAATGAACAACCCGAGGAGAGCGAACGCGACGGCGGACGTCCACGGCGTGTTTGCGAGAGTGATGCCGACGAAGCAGATGGCGGCGAGGACGCCCTGCGCAGTCAGTACGAGCGCGGGGCCGCGGGCTGGCGAGCCGCCCATGCGGTCCGAGAGCGCGCCGCCGACGAGCCGGCCGATACTGCCCGTGACTTGCACGCTCGCGAGGACGGCACCCGCGAAGCCGGCGGCGACGGCGATGGACTCGGTCATGTGGAGGACGACGTAGCCGGTCGTCGTGAACACGGTGGCGCCGAGGAAGAGGCCGGCGACGACGAGACCGCGGTACGCGGGGTCGTCGAGGAGACCGCGGACGTCGGGCATCGAGAGCGTCCCGGAGCCGGTCGTGCCCTCGTAGCCGACGGCGAAGGCTGCGGCGACGACGACGGCGATGGCGGCGATGACGAGAAAGCCTGCGCGCCAGCCGAAGCGGGTGGCGGCGATGCCGGTGACGAGGAGTGCGCCGAGGCCGGAACCGCCCGTCACACCGACCTGTTTGACGTTCATCGCGAGGTTCCGGCTGCCTTCCGGGGAGACGGCGACGATGGCGCGGTTGGTCGCGGGCATCGCGGTGGCGTACGCGAACCCAAGAACGACGAGCGCGGCGAGCAACAGTGGGAAGGTTGGCGCGTATGCGACGCCGACGCAGCCGATGGCGACGCCCAGCAGTCCCGCAATCATCACGGGGCGTTCGCCGTAGCCGTCGACGGCGGCGCCCGTGCCGAAGAGGAGGACGGTGTATCCGAGCATGATGGCGGTGACGACGGTGCCCGTGAGCGCGCGGGAGATGCCGAAGTCGCTGCGTACGAACGCCGTTGACGCGAAGATGGCGTAGAACGCGAGGCTCGCGGTGAACTGCCAACCGGTCACGAGGCCGACGCCGCGCCACGAACGCATACGCGGTGATGGAATGTCCCGACGTATGTGGTTGACTATCGGAGCAAACTACAACCGGTAATTCGGTTGTTAATTGTTGGCAAGGACGCCACAAACGTTTAACACGAACCGCTGCGATGGTTCTCCTGGGTGATAGCACCATGAGTGACTACGAACTTCCACCGCTGCCGTACGACTATGACGCACTCGAACCGCACATCTCCGAACAAGTACTGACGTGGCATCACGACACGCACCACCAGGGCTACGTCAACGGCTGGAACAGCGCCGAGGAGACCCTCGAAGCCAACCGCGAGGAGGGTGACTTCTCCTCCTCCGCCGGTGCCATCGGGAACGTCACGCACAACGGCTCCGGGCACATCCTGCACTCCATCTTCTGGAACAACCTGAGCCCGAACGGCGGCGGCGAACCCGCCGGCGCGCTCGCCGCGCAAATCGAGGAGGACTTCGGCTCCTACGACGCCTGGAAGGGCGAATTCGAGGCCGCAGCCTCCGCCGCAGGTGGCTGGGCGCTGCTGGTCTACGACAGCCACTCCGAGCAGCTCCGCAACGTCGTCGTCGACAAACACGACAAGGGCGCGCTCTGGGGCTCGCATCCCATCCTCGCACTGGACGTCTGGGAGCACTCCTACTACTACGACTACGGCCCCGCCCGCGGCGACTTCGTCGACAACTTCTTCGAAGTCGTCGACTGGGACGACGTCGCG
>CAXREU010000094.1:0-2080 GCA_964229715.1 Halobacterium sp. | reverse complement strand
GCGGTCGCGCTCGTTCTCGATGAAGCCGAGGTTGTACCACGCCTGCGGCAGGCGGTCGTTCTCCCGGACCGCCTTCTCGGCGTGAGAGTAGGCTTCCTCGTCCTCGCTGAACTCCCAGAGCGCGTACGCGAGGTTCGTGTGCGCTTCCGCCTCGAAGTCGCCGTCCTCGGCGACGAAGATGGCTTCGCGGTGCGCGCCGACGGCCTCGTCCCACTCCTCCATCTGGCCGTGCGCGATGCCCTTGTTCACCCACGCCTCCTGTTCGAGGTCGTCGTCGTCGGTGAAGCGCGCGGCGCGCTCGAAGGCGTCGGCGGCCTGCTCGTGGCGGTTGATGCCGAGGTAGCTGAGGCCGACGTCGATGAGCTCGTCGGCGTCGACGTCGTCGTTCTGGACGACGCGCTCGTCCAGCGAGTCGCTGACGACGCGGCTGTCGACGGGGTCGACGCTGGACGGGTCGTCGACGGAGAGCTCCGGCGGGTCGAGGTCGAACCCCTCGTAGGGCTCGTCGAAGCCCTCCCCCTCGGAGAAGTCGTGGTCCGCGACCGGGTCCTCGGGCGGCTCGGGCTCCTCTCGGTCAGTCATACTCGCGTCTAGCGCGGCCGGGAGGTTAAGGGCAACGCACCGAGAACGGCCGGTATGCGGCTGTTCGTCAGCGTCGACCTCCCCGACCGGCTCGCCGACGACGTAGCGGACCTGCAAGCCGAGTTCGCCGACGCCGAGGGCCTGGACTTCGTGGACCCCAGCCAGACCCACGTGACGATGAAGTTCCTCGGCGAGGTCGAGGACGCCCGCGAGGACGAGCTCGCGGACGCGTTGGAGAGCGCCGTCGACGCGAGCGGCGTCGAGCCGTTCGACGCGGAACTCGGCGGGCTTGGCGTGTTCCCGAGCCTCGACTACATCTCCGTGGTGTACCTCGGCGTCGGCGACGGCAGTGCCGAACTCGCGCGGCTGCACGAGGCCATCGAGACGGAGTTCGTCGAGGAGCACGGCTTCGAGCCCGAGGAACACGACTTCACGCCCCACGTCACGCTCGCGCGGATGAAACACGCCGGCGGGAAGGAACTCGTCCAGGACCTCGTGCGCGACCGCCACCCCGACGTCGGGACGATGCGCGTCTCCGAGGTCCGGCTCACGGAGAGCGTACTCACCCACGGGGGCCCCGAGTACGAGACCGTCCGCGCCGTCGACCTCTAGCGGCGGCGCTGACGCGGCTTCAGAAGAACAAGGTTTTAACGACGGCGATGGTAGCGACGACCACTATGGGCAAGAAATCGAAGGCGCAGAAGAAGCGACTGGCGAAACTCGAACGCCAGAACAGCCGCGTGCCCGCGTGGGTCATGATGAAGACGAACCGGGACGTCCAGCGCAACCCGAAGCGCCGCAACTGGCGGCGTAACGACACCGACGAATAATGTCCGCCAGCGACTTCGAGGAGCGCATCGTCACCGTCCCGCTGCGCGACGTGACGAAGGTGCCCCAACACGAGCAGGCCGGACAGGCGATGACCATCATCCGCGAACACCTCGCGAAGCACTTCGCGGTCGAGGAGGACGAGGTCCGTCTGGACCCCTCCATCAACGAGGCCATCTGGTCGGAAGGCCAGAAAAACCCGCCGCGGAAGGTCCGCGTGCACGCCGCGCGCTTCGTCGAGGACGGCGAGACCGTCGTCGAAGCCGAATACGAAGAGTAAGAACTTGCTACGCGCTGCCTTCCTCGGGTCCCCGTACGTCGGCGTCTTCGCCCGCGCGACCAACGACTGCGTCGTCGTCCGGCCGGACATCTCCGAGGAACTGACCGACGAACTCGCCGAGGAACTCGGCGTCCCCGCCGTCCCCACGAACGTCGGCGGCTCGTCGACGGTCGGCTCGCTAGTCGCGGGCAACTCCAACGGCCTGCTCGCGAGTAGCCGCATCCGGCAGCGCGAACGCGACCGCATCGAGGACACCGCCGGCGTCTCCGTCGGCGAACTCCCCGGCCGCGTGAACGCCGCCGGCAACGTCGTCGTCGCGAATGACACGGGCGCGTACGTCCACTCGGAACTCTCCCGGGAGGCCGTTCAGGCCGTCGAGGACGCCCTCGA
>CAXREU010000093.1:0-4851 GCA_964229715.1 Halobacterium sp. | reverse complement strand
CGCCGGCGTCCGCGTCCGCTTCCTCGGCGGCCTCGGTGGCGGCGGGCGAGGTCGCGACGTTCTCGCGGTCCTGCAAGGCCATCCGGTCGCCGCCCTGTCCAGTCCCGGTAATCGCGACGCCCGCGTTGAGGTCGTGTGTCGCGGCGTACTCCTCACTGACGAGGACGACCGCGCTCGCGCCGTCGGTCACGGGACAGGCGTCGTAGAGGTGCAGCGGGTCCGCGACTGCCGGCGAGTCCAGCGCCGCCTCGACGGTGATTTCGCGCTGGTACTGCGCGTGGTCGTTGCCCACGGCGTTGGCGTGGTTCTTCACAGCGACGTGCGCGAGGTCCTCGCGCGTGCCGCCGAACTGCTCGAAGTACGCCGTCGCCATCATTGCGTACGCGCCGGGGAACGTGACGCCCGCGCGCACCTCGTACAGTTCGTCCGCGGCGATGGCCAGCGCCTCCGTCGACTCCGCCGTCGAGAGGTTCGTCATGCGCTCGGACCCACCGACAACGAGCACGTCGGCCTCACCGTTCCGGACGTCGCGGACGGCCTGGCGGAGCGCCACACCGCTGGACGCACAGGCGCTCTCGTAGCGCGTCGCGGGCGCCTGCACGCCCAACGCCTCCGCCGCGAGCGGTCCCTGGTGGCCCTGGTGCTCGCTCAACTCGCCCATGAAGTTGCCGTAGTAGACACCCTCGACGTCGTCGCGGGCGACGCCGGCGTCCTCGATGGCGGTCGCTCCCGCCTCCGCGAACAGGTCGCGGCTCGTGCGCTCGGGGTGCCTGCCGAACTTCGTGATTCCGGCGCCGGCCACGCGAACCTTCGTCATACTACAGGATTGTTCGAGTAGGGACAAAAGGCGTGCGGAACCCCGGGCTACATCCCCATGTCCGCGGCGGCGTCCGGCACCGGGAGGTCATCGGGATCCACGCCGAGCAGTTCCGCCGCGTGGTCCAGGGCCATGTCGAAGCCGTAGTACCGCTCAAGTTCGTCGCCGTCCGCGGTCGGGCGCACTTTCAACATCGCGTACCCCTCGACGTTCTGCGCGACGGCAGCAGTCCGACCGTCGCGCTCGAACTCTAGCACGCGCTCGGTGTCGGTCTCGTAGTAGCGGGCGGTGACGCCGTCGGCCTCGGCGGTCTCCTCGGTCATCGTCGGAAGTTCGGTGGGCCGGGGGAAAAACGCGACGGGTCAGCGCCCGTGAGTCCGCAACGACTAATGGCCGCGCGGCGAGTGCGTCGGCACAGCGATGGGGCTCGCAGGCCTATACTCGACGGTGTTCGCGCCCGAACTGTTCGTTCTCGAAGCGACAGCGCTGCTCGTCGCCTACGAGTGGCACATCCGCGACTGGAGCGACCGCGCGCTCGCGGGTCGACTGGGCGTCGTCCTCGCTGGCTGGCTGCTCGCGCTCGCCGTCTACGTCGGCGGACCGAGCGCCGTCCCGGGCACGGCTCCGGGCGGCGACGACTTCTACGCGAGCGTCGGCCTGATTGCCGGCTTCGGGGCCATCTGGCTGGCGTGGACGCGCCAGCGGCTCCCCTCCGTCGGCCCCGCGTACTGCCTGCTACTCGTCGGTACGTCCGTCGTCCACGCCACGGTCGTCCCGCTCTGGGACGTGTCGAGTCACGTGCTGTACACGGCGGTCCCAGTGGGCTTCCTCGCGACCGTCGACCGCCGGTTCGCAGCGCTGCTCGCCGTCCCGGCCGCGATGGTCTGGAGTCGAGCGTCGACCGGTGCCCACAGCGTCCTCCAGGGCGTCGCCGCGCTCGCGCTCGGCGCAGTTCTCGTCGGGGTGGCGTGGGGTCTCCGACGGAACCGCGGGTCAGTGCGGCAGGCCGGCCAGTCGCAGTGAGCGCAGTCATTCCCGGGTGGTTTTCAACGCGGCCGCCCTGCCTCGAATCGATGCGCGTCGACACGCGGAGGGACAGCGGTGGCTGACGCCGACCAGTCCGCGGAGCGGCCCGGGCAGGACACCGACGGCGTCCAGTCAGTGGAGTTCACCGCCGCAGGTCTCCGCGAAGGGTTCGCGGCGGGCTTCCCGGTGGCAGTCGGCGTCGCGGGCTACGGCGTCGTCTTCGGCGTGGTCGCGCGCCGTGCGGGGTTGAGCGTCGCCGAAGCCGCGGTGATGAGCGCGACCGTGCTCGCGGGCGCCGCGCAGCTGGTCGCCGTCGAACTGTGGGCGGACCCGATTCCCGTGGTCGCCGTCGTGGCGACGACCGCGCTCGTGAATCTCCGGTACGTGCTGATGGGCGCCGCGCTGCGGCCGTGGCTCCAGCAGCTCACGGTCCCGCAGGCATACGCGAGCGTGTTCTTCTTCGCGGACGAGAACTGGGCACTGTCCATCGGCACGCTGCGTTCCGGGAGCAGCAACGGCGCGTTCCTGCTCGGCAGCGGCATCGTGCTCTGGCTGCTGTGGATAGCCGCCACCGTCGTCGGTGCGACTGTCGGTGACCTCGTCGGCGACCCCGCGACGTACGGCCTGGACTTCGTCGCGACTGCGCTGTTCCTCACGCTCGCCGCCGGCTTCTGGGAGGGCAAGGAGTCCCTGCGGCCGTGGGTCGTCGCAGCCACCGCTGCGCTCGCCGTACACGCCGTCGTCCCCGGCGAGTGGTACATCCTCGCCGGCGCGCTCGCCGGCGCCGCGACCGAGGTGGTGACCTACGATGGTTGACCTCGACCCGACCGTCGTCGCCGTGATTCTCGCGATGGCCGCCGTGACGTACGCCACGAAGGCGGGCGGGTTCTGGCTGCTCGGCCGCATCGACCTCTCCGAGCGCGCGGAAGCCGGCATCGACGTGCTCCCGGGGGCGGTCGTCGTCGCGTTCGTCGCGCCCGCGCTCGCTGAGGGCGGGGTTCCCGAGTGGGTCGCCGCCGTCGCGACTGTCGCCGTCGCGCGCAAGACCGGGAACCTGCTGGTGTCACTGGCGGTCGGCGTCGCGGTCGTGCTCGCGGTCCGGAGCGTGCTGTAGGGCGGGGCGGCGCCTGCACCACACCTTTTGTGTCGGCTCCCTAACGAACCAGTCGAGTGATGGGCGACCACCCCTCGGACCGGCACGCGAGACGCGAGTCGGAGCGCCGCCGATGAGCAGCGAGGGCGGACCGACGCCGCCGTCCGAGCGCGTCGTCGGCCTCGACGCGCTCCGCGGGTTCGCGCTGCTCGGCATCCTGGTCGTCAACGTCCGGCTGTTCTCGATGCCCGAGGTCGTGCTGCTCAACCCGACGGCGTACGGCGACTTCGCGGACGCGAACTACTGGGCGTGGTTCGCCGGCCACGTGCTCGTCGAGCAGAAGTTCATCACGCTGTTCACGCTGCTGTTCGGCGGCGGCATCGCGCTGTTCACCCGCAATCGCGAGCGCCGCGGCGACCCGGTGCTCGGCCTCCACCTCCGGCGGTCGGGCTTGCTCGTCGCGTTCGGCCTCCTGCACGCCTACCTGCTGTGGTACGGCGACGTGCTCGTCGCGTACGGCGTCACCGCGCTCTGGGTCGTCTCCGCGCGCCACGAAACGGCGCGGCGGCAAGCCATGCTCGGGCTCGGGCTGCTCCTCGTGCCGTCCGCGACGGAGGTGCTGTCCGCGCTGTTCGCAGACCCCTCGGCGTTCGCGCAGACGTGGCGGCCGGCCGAGGCGGCGCTCCGCGCGGAAATCGAGACGTACCGGAGCGGCTGGCTCGCACAGATGGCTCACCGCGTGCCGACCGCGTTCGAGCGCCAGACGGCCGGCTACCTGGCGTCGACGGGCTGGCGCGTGAGCGGGTCCATGCTGCTCGGGATGGCGCTGTTCGAGTGGGGCGTCCTGACGAACGACCGCTCGCGGCGGTTCTACCGGCGGCTCGCGGCCGTCGGCGGCGCCACCGGGCTCGCAGTCGCGCTCGCCGGCGTCTGGTACGTCGAAGCCAGCGACTGGACCCCGGCCGCGGGCCTGCTCTGGCGGCAGTTCAACTACTGGGGGAGCCTCCCGCTCGCCGGCGCGTACGTCGCGCTCGTCATGCTGTACGCGCGACGGCGCCCCGACGGCGTCCTGACGCGTACCCTGGCGGGCATCGGCCGCACCGCCTTCAGCAACTACCTCCTCCAGAGCGTGCTCGCCACGTGGATTTTCTACGGGCACGGTCTCGGGCTGTTCGGCCGCGTGACGCGGTTCGAAGCGCTCGGTGTCGTCGCCGCAATCTGGGTCGTGCAGGCCGCTCTCTCGATGCTCTGGCTGCGACGGTACCGCTTCGGGCCGATGGAGTGGCTCTGGCGCGCGCTCACGTACAGCGAGCGCCCGCCGCTACGAATCGACTGACGACTTCAACAGCCGCTGCGTAATCGTGTTCCGCCAAGCCCTCCCTCGGCGGCCGTTGGCCACCTCAGTCGCCCTTGGAGATTCCACCAAGGACCGGGTGACGACCACTCGCGTTACTTCAACAGCCGCTGCGCAATCGTATTTCGAAGCACTTCGCTGGTCCCTTCGTAGATTTCGTTGAGCTTCGCGTCCCGGTAGTAGCGTTCGACCGCGAAATCCTTCGTGTAGCCGTAGCCCCCGTGAATCTGGATGCCCTCGTTAGTGACCTCCCGGGAGATTTCGGAGGCGTAGAGCTTGGCCTGCGCGGCGTCCTTGATGAAGTCCTCGCCGCGCATCTTCTTGTCCGCGGCGCGGTGCATCAGCAGCTTCGCGGACTGAATCTTCGTGTCCATGTCCGCGAGCTTGTGCTGAATCGCCTGAAAGTCGCTGATGGGTTGGTCGAACTGCTCGCGGGCCTGCGCGTACGTCAGGCTGTCGTCGAGGGCCGCGCGCGCTAGCCCGCTGGAGCGCGCGGCGTTGGTGATGCGGCCGCCGTTCAGCGTTTCGTGCGCCTGCTGGAAGCCCTCGCCCTCCTCGCCG
>CAXREU010000092.1:0-6701 GCA_964229715.1 Halobacterium sp. | reverse complement strand
GGTCGTCAGTCTCCTCGCCGACGACGCCCGCCGACGCTCGCGTGAGCGCGACGAGCCCGGCGGTCACCAGCAGCGCGAACGCCGCGAACGCGACCCAGTACGCCATCACGTCGGCGCACGCGTGACGCGCGTAGAAAAGTGGCGGTCAGCAGTGGTCGCGGAGGCCGAGAAGAGAGAACGACCACCGCGAGCGAACGGAGTGAGCGGGCGGGCCAACGAACCCCCGAAAGGGGGTGAGGCCGGCTTTTTAGCGTAGCTTTTTGCCAGCGAGCGAAGGCGGCGAAGCCGCCGAAGCGAGCGCTGGAAAAAGGTACTATTGCGGACTCGGCGAGCCGCTCGTCGCACCGGACTCCGTCTGGCCTTCGAGGGCCTTGCCGGTGATGGACTTGAGGCGGTCGACCAGCGAGTCCTTCTCGGGTTCGCCGACGAGCGCGACGTCGAGGACTTCGCTGATGTGCGAGACCGGGATGAGTTCGATTTGGTCCTCGTACTCGTCCTCACTCATCACGTCCTGCTCGTTGGCCTTCGGGATGATGACGCGCTTGCAGCCCGCCTTCGCGGCGGCCTCGATTTTGTGCGTGACGCCACCGACGGGCAGCACGTCCCCGCGGACCGAGAGGCTGCCGGTCATCGCGAGGTCCTGCGCGATGGGGATGTCCTCCAGCGCGCTAATGACCGCGGTCGCGACCGTGATGGAGGCGGAGTCGCCGTCGACGCCGCCCTCGCCAGCCTGCACGAACTGGATGTGCACGTCCTTCTCGGACATGTTCTCGTCGCTGAACTTCTTGATGATGGCGGAGACGTTCTCGACTGCCTCCTCGGCCATCTCCTTGAGCTGGCCGGTCGCGTAGATGCGACCCTCCTCCTGGCTCTGCGCGGGCGTGATTTCCGCCATCACGGGCAGCATGATGCCGGAGTCGCCGCCCATGACCGCGAGGCCGTTCACGCGGCCGACGGCTTCCTCCTGGGAGGTGCCGAGCTCGTAGTCCTTGCGGCGCTCGATGTAGTTGTCCACGAACTGCTGTTCGATGGACCGCGAGCGCTTCTTCGCCTGGAGCACGTCCTCGCGCGTGGTGAGTTCGTGGCCCTGCGAGCGGGCGATGTCGCCGGCGACCCGCACGAGCCCACCGAGGTCACGCAGTTCGAGCGTGAGGTGGTCCTTGCGGCCGGCGCGGCGCTTCGCTTCGAGGATGACCTCCCGGACGGCGTCGTCGTCGAAGTGCGGGAGCTGGCCGTCGCGTTCGACCTCCTGGGCGACGAAGCGCGCGAACTTCCGGCGCATCTCCGGGGTGTCCTCGATGGTATCGTCCATGTACACCTCGTACCCGTACCCGCGGACGCGGGAGCGGAGCGCGGGGTGCATGTTCTCCATCGCGTCCATGTTCCCGGACGCGACCATGATGAAGTCACACGGGACGGGTTCGGTCTGCACCATCGCACCGGAACTGCGTTCGGACTGTCCGGTGATGGAGAACTCGCCCTCCTGAATCGCCGTCATCAGCTTCTGCTGGCTGCGGACGTCGAGCGTGTTGATTTCGTCGATGAACAGCACGCCCTTGTGCGCCTTCTGGATGGCGCCGGCTTCGACGCGCTCGTGGCTCGGCGTCCCCATGCCGCCGGACTGGAACGGGTCGTGGCGGACGTCGCCGAGCAGCGCACCGGCGTGGGCACCGGTCGCGTCCTCGAAGGGCGCGGTCTGGCTGTCGGCGTTGTTGATGAGGAGCTTGGGCACCATCGCGTCGCCGCCGCGGTCGGTGTAGCGGAACGCCAGATAGATGACACCGGCCGCGAGCACGCCCAGCAGCGGATGGTGGGCGATGAGGAGCGCGTAGCCGACGACGAGCAGGATGATAATCCACATGAGGAACGACCGCATCTGGTTGCGCTTGCGGGCTTCCTCCTGGTGGGCTTCGACAATCTGTTCGCCCTTCCCGGCGGGGACGGTCCGGACTTTCGGCTCGTTGGAGTCGTCCGGATTGTTATAGACGAGAACGTCCTGTAGACTCTCCTTCGGGAGGAGGTGGCTCATCGCCTTCGCGAGCATCGACTTCCCCGTTCCCGGGGAGCCAATCATCATCACGTGGCGGTGCTGTTTGGCCGCGCGCAGGATGATGTCGCGGGCCTCGGACTGGCCGATGACCTGGTCGACCAGCCGTTCGGGCACCTCGATGGCCGAGGTGTCCGGGATTTCGAGGCCGCCAAGCAGGTCGTCCTCGGCGTCGTCCTCGTTGATAGAGACGTCGCCTTCCACGCCGACCTCGCTGCCGAGGTCCTCGAGGTCGTCGAGGGGTTCGGCAGGCTCCGGCGCCGACTCGTCGCCCTCTTCGGGGGCGTCGGGGGCGTCGACGTCGGGGTCGTCGTGGTGGGGCTCGTCTTCGGTCGATTCGTTGCTCATAGAAGTGGTTTCGACACCTGAAACCAAGGACGGGCGACTGATATACTTTCTCCCTCGAAAAAAGCGTTAACCGGCCGTATTACCCGGTTTCGAGGGCTCAGTCCCGCGAACAGGATTTTGACGACCGGCGGAACCTCGGCCGTAGGAACGGTGGCGCCGAACTCGCCATTCTTATAGTCGCTGACGGGGTGTTTCGAGGTGAGGAATGACCCGCGGGTTCTACATCGGTCGCTTCCAGCCGTACCACAACGGCCACCACCGCGTCGTCGAGCAGATTGCCACCGAGGTAGACGAGCTCGTCGTCGGCATCGGGAGCGCCGGCGATTCGCACACCACGCGGAACCCGTTCACCGCGGGCGAGCGCATCATGATGATAACGAAATCCCTCGTGGACTTCGACCTCGTGACGTACGCGGTCCCCATCGAGGACCTCGACCGGAACGCGGTCTGGGTGAGCCACGTCCAGTCGATGAGCCCGAACTTCGACGTGGCGTACTCGAACAACCCGCTGGTCATCCGGCTGTTCGACGAGGCCGGCATCGAGGTCCGGCAATCCCCAATGTTCGAGCGCGACGTCCTGGAGGGCACCGAGATTCGCCGCCGGATGGCAGAGGGCGGCGACTGGCGCGAACTCGTTCCGAAACCCGTAGCGGACGTCGTCGACGAAATCGACGGCATCGACCGCATCCAGAAGGTCAGCGACACGGACGCGGGCGACAGCCCCGCCGAGTAGTTTTCAACGACGGCGCCGTAAGCGCGACGTATGATAACGCTGAGTTCCGACTTCGGGACGCCGTACCCGGCGGCGATGAAGGGTGTGGTGCTCCAGTCGACGGACGCGCGCCTCGTCGACGTCGCGCACGACTTCCCACGGCAGGACGTCCGCGCGACGGCGTTCTGGTTGCGCGAGGTGCTGCCGTACTTCCCGCCGGCAGTCCACCTCGTGGTCGTCGACCCGGGCGTCGGCACCGACCGGAAGGCGGTGGTCGTCAGCGCGGGCCGTCACGCCATCGTCGCGCCGGACAACGGCGTCGCGATTCCCGCGGCGCGACGCCTCGCCGAAGACCTGGAAGTGTTCGAAATCGTGGACGAGGACCCCGCAAGTTCGACGTTCCACGGCCGGGACGTGTTCGCGCCCGCCGCCGCGGACGTCCACGAGCGGGGAATCGGCGCCTTCGGAGACTACCCGGGTTACGAGCGCCTTGACGACTACGAGGCAGTCGCGTTCCCCGACCCTGACCTCGCAGGCGACGTGCTCCGCGGCGAGGTGCTCGTCGTGGACGGCTTCGGGAACGCCATCACGAACCTCCCAGGGCGCGTCGTCGACGACCGCCTCGGCGGCTCCGTGCGCGTGAACCGGGACCGCGTGCGCGTCGAGCCCTCCTACGCGTACGTCGACCCCGGTGAACGCGTCGTGACGGTCGGCAGCCACGGGAACGTCGAACTCGCCGTGAACCGCGGACGCGGCGACGACGCGTTCGGCGTCGAACCCGGCAGCCCCGTAGAGCTCTCGCTATAGGGGGCACCGTCACACCGAAATACCCGGCCGGCGACCTACGCGTATGCTCGAACTGGAGCACGGGTTCCGGATTGTGGACCTGCACGCGCGGCTCCACGCCGGCCCGGGGCGCCCAGTCCGGGGCCGCACCATCGACGGCGAGAGCCTCGAACGCGAGATGCACCAAGCGGGCATCGTCCGCTCGGTGGTCTTTCCCGGCCCCCAGAAGGGCGAACAGGGCTACCTCCGCGCGAACAACGCGGTCGCCCGGCAGGCCGTCCAGCGCCCGTTCATCGCGTTCGCGCGCATCGACGGCCCGCGCGACCCCGGCGACGGCGCGGCCTCCCGCCTGAAGAACCTCCGGTCGAACCGGTCGGACTGGCAGACCTCCCCGGAGGACGTCGAACAGTACGCCTACGACGACCGCTTCCACGGCTTCAAACTCGACCCGACCCGTGACGGCCTCCCCGAACCCGACGTGCTCGACGTGCTCGACGACGTCGGCCTCCCGGTGCTCGTCCACGGCGGCGAGGGATTCCCGCCAAGCGCGCTCGAAGCTACGCTACTCGACCGCGAGTTCCCCGTCGTGCTCGCGCATTTCGGCGGCCACCCGCTCAACCGCGAGCTGATGAGTGAGGCCGTCTCGCTGCTCGACGCCTACGAGGACCTCTATCTGGACACCGCAGCAGTTCGCTACCGCGAACTCCTCGAACACGCCATCGTCGAACACCCCGACCGCGTCGTCTTCGGGAGCGGCGCGCCCGACACCCACCCCAACGTCGCGGTCATGGAGATTCTCACCCTCGACGTCACGGAGGACGCGATGCGGAAAGTGCTCGGGAAGAACCCGGTGCGAGTCGTTCCCGGCCTCGACCGGGAGTGACGCCGGCCGGAGAACCGTCGCTCGCGGCTGCCCCGACACTAGATTTATGACAGTCGTTCGTGTAGAATGATTGAACTATGTCCGACGGCGAGTTGACGGACTTCCTCATCCTGCGCGAACTGGACGAACCGATTACCGAAGCCGAACTCGCGGCGGCCGGCGAGCAGTCCGGCGACGCACTCGACGCGCTCCGGGACGAGGGCGTCGGCATCAGGTGGGTGGACTCGGAAGTGATGACGAACGAAGCCGGCGACGTCACGGGCACGTTCTGCCACTACCAGGCCGAAGACGAGGCCGCCGTCCGGGAGCACGGTGAGCGAGCCGGCCTCCCGGTCACGCGCGTCGACCGACGTGGGGAGCCACTCGACGGCGAGTAATCAGGAACGGCGACGAGGACCGCGAACGGACCGTCTAACAGTCGTGGCGGACCATCGTGCGGTCCATGCGGGCGGAGACGCCGTTGGGGTTGCGCCGGGGTGTCCGGTCCGCCATCCGCGCGGACATGCCGTCCTGGCTGCCCGTCCAGACGTTCGGCACGACGGCGCTGCCGGCGGCCGCCCACTCCGAGAGCTTCGCGTCGCCGCGGAGCACGTCGCCGCCGACCGAGAACGCGTCTCCGACTGCGTACTTCACGATGCGGGCGGCGATGCGTGCGCCGAACCCGTAGTTCTTCACGAGCCGGTACGCCAGCGAGCGGTATTTCAGCCCCCACGCGGTCTCCTCGGCGTCCTCCGGGAGCCGGTGGCGGATGTCGTCTTTCTCCTCGCGGAGCACGACAGCGTCCGCGCCCCACGCGACCTCGCGGTCCATGCCCGCGAGCCGGTGGGCGGCGTCCCGCGCGGCCCCGGTCTGGAGGTATTCGTCGAACCCGTCAAGTGCGTCGAGAGCGTCGCGGACGAACGCGACGTTGCCGCCGTCGAAGTACGTGACGTGGCGGCCCGCGACGGTCGCAGTCTCGACGGACTCGGTCGTGACGCCGCCCTCGACGCGACGGTGGACGGGGCCGGTGACCGCGTCGGCGCCGCCGTCGAGTGCTGCCTCGACGGCCTCCACCCAGCCCTCGCGAATCTGGGAGTCCTGGCCGACGAACGCGACGACGTCGCCGTCGGCGGCGGCGATGCCGGCGTTCCGGGAGGCGTTGAGATTCCGTTCGGAGACTTCCAGCAAGAGGTCGGCTGCGTCGTGGTCGCGCACCATCCCGGACGTGCCGTCCACGGACGGGCCGTTGACGACCACCACCTCGGCGTCGGGTGCGTGGGCCGCGAGCGCGTCCAGCGACGCAGCGAGCACGTCGCGGCCGTTGAGGGTGGGCACCCCTACCGAGAGGTCCATAGCGTACACGAGTCTGCGCGGTGGTAAAAACATCCCGGGTCGAAACCCGCCGAAATCGTCCGGCAGCTCACACGAACCGCGGGTTTCCGTCAGACGCTCGTGTGCCAGTAGGAGACCGACGCGAGCGCGCGGCCGACCGGCGTCCCGCCGATGGCCGTATCCGCGCGCCGAATCGGGCCGGCAATCCAGTCCGGAACTTTGCGGTAGAACCCGTACGGGACGACGAAGTCGTGGTCGGCCTCCACGAGGTCCAGCCCCGCCTCCTCGACGAGCCCGCGGACCTCGCTGTCGCCGTACAGCCGCGACCCCATCGGGAGCAGCCAGTTGTACAGCGAGCGCGTGCTGAATCGGTTGAACGTGTCGAAGAACACAGTGTCATCGGAGACGCGCGCCATCTCCGTGAGGAACTTTGCCGGGGTGTCCGCGAGGTGGAAAAAGCGCATCGCAAACACGGTGTCGAAATGGTCGTCCGGGAACGGGAGCCGACCGGCGTCGCCGCGCATGAACTCGATGGTGTCCGCGACGTCGGCCCGTTGGGCCTTCTCGCGACCATCCTGTAGCATCGGCCCGGAGATGTCCAGTCCCGTGATGTC
>CAXREU010000091.1:0-3447 GCA_964229715.1 Halobacterium sp. | reverse complement strand
GGCGGCGTCGGCGCGCCGCCGCCGCAGTCCACGCCGAGCGACGCGAAAAGGAGAGAAAGTCGCGGCTGGCTGGCCGTCAGGCCGACGCCGTGCTGACGGGTTCGCCGCAGGTCGGGCACGACGACCCCGATGCCGTCTCATCGAGGTCACTCGCGTGGCCCGTCCAGCCGCAAATCGGACACTGAACTGGCTCGCTTCCAGACATCTACCTAGGGGTGCGTGCGCCCGCCCGAAAAGCGTGGTGTCGGGTCAGCTGTCCGCGGACTGCTCGGGCGCCGCCAACGCCGTGAACTCGACGTCGTGGTCGAGCATGTACTCGCGGAACTCCCCGACCATCGCCGGCAGCGCGCCGAGAATCCCGCGTTCGAAGGAGACGATGACGACCTCGTCCTCGATGAACCCCGTGAACAGCACCATGTCGTCCGCGACCTTCACGAGCTGGGTGACGTTCTCCGCCCCCATCTGAGCCTCGTAGGCGGTCTTCGCGACGAGCTCCTGGAGCTCGGAGTCGGCGGCGTCCGCGTCCCGGTCAGTCCATTCGAGGTCCTCGCGCTCGTGGAGCACGTCCTGCTCGCGGGTGTCCGGGTCGATGCGGACGAAGAAGCGCACCTTCTGGCCGGCGTGCGAGACGACGATGTCGCACATGTCCTCGGCGTAGCCCATACCCCGGTGTGCGAGTGGGTCCCAAAGATGCCTGTGGGCGGACGAGCGGGCAGTCAGTACGCGCCGGCGAACTCGCGGGCACGCTCCCGGATACCGGCGTCGTCCATTCGGACGTGCTCGCCGTCCCGGTAGAGCACCTCGCCGTCGACCATCGTGAACGTCACGTCGTCGCCGTGCGCCGCGAACGCCAGGTGCGAGTAGGGGTCGTGAATCGGCGTCGAGCGCGCGTTGTCCGTCGTGAGCCCGACGACGTCCGCCGTCCAGCCCTCGCGGAGTTTGCCGACGGTCTCGAAGCCAGCGGCCTTCGCACCGTTGCGGGTCGCCATCTCGAAGACGGTGCGCGCGGGAATCGCCGTTGGGTCCAGTTCCTCGACCTTCCCGAGGAGGCTGGCCTGGCGCATCTCCGTGAACGCGTCCAGCGTGTTGTTGCAGGGCGGGCCGTCGTTGCCGAGCGCGACGTTGATGCCGCGGTCGAGGTAGTCCCGAATCGGCGCGACGCCGGAGGCGAGTTTCATGTTCGAGGACGGGCAGTGCGTGACGTGCGTCCCGGTCTCGGCGAGCACCTCGCGCTCGGTCTCGTCGGTCCACACGCAGTGCGCCAGCACCACGTCCTCGCCCGTCAGCCCGACTTCGTCGAGCCAGTGGACGTTGCGCATCCCGGTCTCGTCCTCGACGGCCTCGATTTCGCCGCGGTTCTCGCTGGCGTGCGTGTGGATGCGCACGTCGTACTCGTCGGCGAGGCTGCGGCAGCCACGAAGACACGCCTCGGTGCAGGAGACGGCGAATCTGGGCGTAACGGCGTACCGGATGCGGTCGTTCCGGATGCCGTCGTACTGCTGGATGAGGTTCTCGGTCTCGGCGAGCGCGGCGTCCGTATCCTCCAGCCGGCCGTCCGGGGAGTCCTTGTCCATCAGGACCTTCCCCATCAGCGCGCGGACGCCGGCGTCGGCCGCGGCGTCGAACGCCTCGTCGGCGTGCGCGACCGAGAGGTGGTCGATGGCCGTGGTGGTCCCCGACTCGATTAGTTCGAGGTAGCCGAGGTCCGCGGCCGCGCGCATCTCGTCGGCGCCCATCGACGCCTCCATCGGGAGCACGTGGTCGAACAGCCAGTCCAGCAGCTCCTCGTCGTCGGCGATGCCGCGGCCGAGGCTCTGCACGGAGTGGATGTGCGCGCCGACGAGCCCGGGGGCGAGCAGGTCGCAGTCGACGCGCTCGTGGTCCGGGTACGCGTCCGCGAGGTCCCCGCGGTCGCCGACCGCTTCGATGCGGTCGCCGGCGACGACGACCGCGCCGTCGTCGATGGTGCGGTCGGCGTCACAGACGACAGTGTCGGCGCACAGTAGCGTCATACCGTCACCACGTACGCCGCCTCCGCCCCTAACGCGTTGCGGTCTCGTCCCTCACTGCGCGCGACCCGCCGCTACGTTGAAGCCGTCGGCGCGAAACCAGCCAGTATGAGTGCGCTCTCGCGGTTCCGGTCGTGGCTCGGTAGCGTCGAGTTCGCCGTCACGGCCACGTCGGTGGTCGTCGCGCTCGCTGGCGTCTCGCTGGTCTTCTCGCACGTGCCGGGCGAGCGGGACGCGTTCGCCCTCGTGATTCTCGCGGGTGTCGCGGTGCCGAACATCTACGCGGACTCGTGGACCGAGCGCATCGACAGCCGGCTCGCGGGCGTCGCGTGGGCGCTGGCGGCCTGCGGCGCGGTCGGCGAGTGCTACCTCCTCGTGTCGCCCGTCGGGCGCGCGGTCGCCGGCGAGACGGCCGCGACCGTCACGGGGCTCGTGGTGACGTGGCTGCTCGGGCTGATGGCGTCGCGCGCCGCGACATAGACTCAGGGTCGGCGGTTCGCGGCGTACCCGCCGACGATTCCGCCAGCCGCGAACGCGACGGCGACGACGAGCGCCCCGCCCGCGACGACGAGGCGTGGCGCTGCCGTGAGGAAGTCGACGAGCGCGGTCGTCGTCACGAGCGCGTAGTGGAAGTGGTGGAAGACGCCGACCGTGTCGCCGTAGAAGACGAGCCACCAGAACCCCGCGCCGACGCCGAGCCCGGCGAGACTCCCGGTCGCGGCGCCCGCGCGGAACGGCGCGTGGTCGGCGACGACCGCCGCGACGAACCCGCCAACGGCGCCAACCGAAAGCACGCGGAACGCAATCGTGCCGATGCTCGGGTGATGGTGTGGCATTCCCGAAACGGCCGCGAGGAGCGCGGCCTGCACGAGAGTCCCGGCGACGACGGCGAGCGCGATTCGACGCACGCCGCGGCGTACGGGCCGGACGAACTGAAGCCTTCCGCCGACCGCTCGCGGAAACGAGTCAACTACCGTATGCGACTCCTAGCTACCGACCGTATTTAAATCCATTACTGGCCAGGGCGGAGGTTCAGGGGCGTCGCAGTACGACGGTTTGCTGTTCGCCTTCGTCCCCGACTCGGCTCGTCGACGCGCCTCCGAGACGCCCGTTTTACTGCCGACGTTCGTTATCACCAATAATAACAACCGTTTGATATATCTGTCACCGGGTTCTGAGTGAATACGTGGGGGTTATCGCCGAATTCACGTTCCGGCACCCGGGGCTGCCGTTGGCGCCGTCGCTCGAGGAGAGCGGCGTACAGCTCGACGTCGAACAGGCCGTCGCTGCCGACCCCGACGAGCCTGTCCTGTTCGTGTGGGCGTCCGACGGCGACCTCGACGACTTCGAGGCCGCCGTCGAGAACGACCCGACAGTCGCGGACCTCAGACTCGTCGAGGACGCCAACAACCGCCGGCTCTACCGCGTCGCCGTCAGC
>CAXREU010000090.1:0-10422 GCA_964229715.1 Halobacterium sp. | reverse complement strand
GAAGTCCACCAAGTGAGCGACGGGGACAAAATTCCTGGCGCACGCCCCGACTTCGCTTTCGTTCGCGGCAGTACCGTGGTGACGTTGCACGAGGTGAGCGCGTAATGAGCACCGAAATCCAAGTCGTCTATCGGGAGAACCTTCAACCGTTTGATAGAATCGAACTCAATTCAGAGCATCGGCTTGAGTTCGATAACGGGGAACTGGAAGCGGCATGGCCCGCCGAGGCTTCCACGACTGAGTACCAGGCGGCAATCTTCCCCATCGAGGACGGCGGTACCGTCCTCCCCGAGGGAGCGGTGATACTCTCGGCTACGGATACGCTCGTGGCACTGGTTCCGACCAGCGAGTATGAGGTGAACTAACATGACTGAAAAAATCGACTTTGAAGCCGCGAGAGAACGCGACGGAAGCGCGGCAGACGAACGGAGCGACCGCATCGAGGAACTACTCAACAGCGATACACTCGGCTTCGAGTCGGGAGACGCCCTTGCCGCCGAGTCGTACCAGGCGTACCCATCGAGTCGTGCGGAACTGTCCGCGCCAGGCTACGGTGAGTTCCTCGAATCGCTGTTGGGCCACCACCTGGTTACGGACTGGGACGATGCGATTGATGAAATCGCACACGTCGGTGACTCACTCACCCGTCGCAAGTGGAAACAGACGCTACAGTCGGCGGCACAAGGGGCTGGCCTCGAAGCCGAAGCACTACTCGCGGCAGACGACGGCGCGGAACAGCACGGCAGTGAGGACGCCCTGGCGGTTCTCACGGAGGGGGTCCCCGACGATGCGGTGCGGGCCGACAACCCCCTCGTTGTCGTCACCCTGTATCGAGAAGGACTGGCCACGGCGGAGGTGGCGGACCTACTCGATAGTTCGGAGGCTCAGGTTCGTGGAACCCGGCGACGGTGTGGTCTACTGGAACACGCAGAGAACACGACTCGGGACCCCAAGCGGGAGTCCGACATCCGACTCGGCGGCACCACAGTAGAGAACCGCGACGCAGGCGGTTCGTCGGGCCTCACCGTGCGGACGCAAGACTTCGAGTAGCGCCCGTAAGCGCCTGGAGTCGCGGGCCGAACCCGCGGGATACGATAAACATGGCAGTTCACGAACACCAGTTAGCAAACGGACAGAACGGCATTACGCCGAAACGAATCGAGGACGATGCGGACGCGGAGAACGAGCGACGACATAGTACCGTCTCTGCGACGGTGAGCGAAACCACGTTCCACGCGGACGACTTCGCAGGTGCGTCCGACCCCCTCCCCGAGTGCGAACGCTTTGCCACTAAAGAGGACAAGATGAACCGCCTCTTTGGATTGAACTCTGGCCTTTCGAGCGACGGGAATAGCAACACGGGCAAGGTGGATTGGAACGCGAAGGACAAGCGGGGGTTGGTCGAAACCTACGCTTCCAACATCGGGCTTTCGCGTCGCCACATCGAGGAGGCCAGCGACTTGGCGGCAAGCCTCGATGCGCGGGCCTTCTCAACCTGGGGCGGCAGGGAAGCCCTGGCAATCGCCGTGGTGAATCATGTCGCACCCTTCGATGTCTACAGGCACGGCGGTGTGTGGTTCCGCCAGGAGATACACGCCCGTCTCTCAGGGTCGCGGGCTTCGAGTGACCCCGAACCCGAAGCAATCGGCACCCTGGAACGTGCGACGGCGAAGGTCAGTGAGGTGTCGGCGTAATGTCCGTTAGCATCCCCGAGGTTGATGCGGGCGGCTTCGACATCCCTGAACCCGACACGGACCTTAGCGAAGCGGAGCAACACATCCGCAGGTTCATCGAGGGGAAGGTCAAGGACCAAGACCGACCTTACCAGGACCCTGATGTCCTCCACCACTTCTACTGGGATAGGGAAGTGCCGCAATCAGAGGTATCCGACCAACTCGGTTGTAGTCAACAGACGGTGAGTAGGTGGCTGGAAAAGACCGACATCGAGGCGCGGGACGCAGGAAAGATGGGTGGAAAGGGGGCACGCGAATACCTCCGTGTTGAGCGCGCATCGTTCAACCCTGCGAATAATAGCGGTCACGAAGTATGGACGGTGCGTGACCCCGATAAGGGGCGTGCGGTGGGGGTTCATAGACTACTGGCAGTCGCGGACGGCGCGGACCCACATGAAGTGTTTGCAGAGGGCACGAACGTCCACCACCGCACGGGGATACCTTGGCTCAATATGCCTGGAATGGTCGAAGTCCTCACCCCTGGCGAACACTCCCGCACGCACACCGCGGGCGAGTGGACTACAGAGGACGGGTTTCCCGTTCTCGAAACCCAAGACTGACCGACTTCTTTTCGCGGACTAATTGGCCCCCGTTCGCAAGGTTTTCGAGCGGGCGGCTTGGTACAAAATAGCACACCTCAGTTGCCGATAGCCGTGGCTCAAGGATGTAGGATACGATGGGGGCAAAACGCCCCCGCGGCAGTTGCGAACAGGAACAGAACGACGCCCCACCCCAAGTGTGGCGACAGTGCGAGATTTTATCCACGGCATCCCGCGGGCCGTCCGACGTATGTTCCCCGTCGGCGGGTTAACTGCTGTTGACGAAAGACGACAACACCGAATGTAGTGCCAGAGGCAACTACTTCGGGTGCGTCATCGGGGAAGCCCCCTCTGCGTTTCATAGGGACTTTCAGTGGTCGGAGTTTATAAGCGCCTGTTCGGAGCCGTCCCCGAAAAACGGGCTGTCGGGGTGGCGGGCGCGGTTCACCCCAGTTGGTCGGCTTCAACCCCGTGCATCGGCTCACGTTTGCATCTACCCTGGGGTTCGGACGGGACAACATGGGTTCGGACGGCGGTCGCGGGGGCGGTGGCGGTCGAAGGCCTCGCCATGCGGAGCGGGGCGCGGAAAATTGGGTCCTGACTGAGGAAACAGATTTTGAGGCTCAGGATGTCCGTGGGGTCGGCCCATATACTGTGCGACCACGCCACACACGTGGGGGGCGACAATGGACCCCTTGCCGTGGAAAGTAGGAGTCCCGCCCGATTTCTAACCTTCACGGGGGCGGTAGCCGCCCCTTCTGGCGGTTTCGAGTGACACGCGGGAAGTGTTAGACCACGAATGTATCAGACTTTCAGAGTGGTCTGGCGGGGTCGCCCCCGATAACCCTCCGAATCGTCTACACAGACGACTACACAAAAAGTCTACTTCCCCCAGAAGGGGTCGCGTTTCCGCTGAATTTCGAGGTACGCCTTCAGCGCCTCGCGCTCGTCGGCCGGAATCTCCTCGGAGAGTTCCTGTTCGAGGACTTTCGCGTGTTTCTCCGGGAGGTCGACCCAGAGTTCGTCGCCTTCCTCGATGTCGCGGCCGACCGTCGGGCCGTCGATGGAGACGCTGACGCGGTTGCCCGCGCGCGCCTCGTCGACGTCCTCGCCCTGGTCCTGGATGCCTTTCACGACGCCGACGCGGTTGAGTTCATTGCCCTCGATGAGCCCGACCGGCGTGTTGCGCTTGAGCGTCCCCGAGACCACTTCGACGCCGACGACCGCGGGGTCGTTCTGGCGGAACACGTGGTCCTGGAGGATGCGGAAGCGCGCGGGCCGGACGATGTTCTCGAAGATGGCTTCCTGCTGGGCGCGTTCGCGCTCCTCGACGAACTCCTCGTAGTCCTCGACGAGCTGGTAGATGACGTCGCTGTCGAAGATGCGGACGTCCTCGTTCTCGGCTTTCTGCTCGGCGTCACTGAGCACGTCCACGTTGAACCCGAGGATGGTGCGGTGTTTGTCGTCGTCGGCGGTCGTCGCCATCGCCACGTCCCGGGGCGCGATGTCGCCGACCTCCGCGGACATCACGGGAATCTCGGCTTCTTCCATGGCGTTCGCGAGCGCTTCCAGGCTGCCGAGCGTGTCGGCTTTCACGACGACGCCCTCCTCGGCGGTCTCGACGGCGACCTCCGCGAGTTCCGCTTCGACTTCCTCGATGACGTCGTCGACGTCGCGGTTGCCGACCACGCGGACCGGCGCGCCCGCCATCGCCTCGTCGAGGTCCGGCGCGGCAATCTTCAGGCCGGCCGCGGCCTGCATCGACTCCACGTCGTCGAAGCGCTTCTCCGTGCGAATCTCCGCGAGTTCGCGCGGCTTCAACAGCGCGCGCACCTCCGTGACGATGGTGTCGTTGGTGCCGCCGACGACGATTTGGTCGCCCTGCCGGATGGTGCCGTCGTAGAGAATCACGTCCAGCGTCGTCCCGAACCCGCGCTCGTCTTTGACTTCGAGGACGGTCCCCGCGCCCGGGCCGTCGATGTTCACCTCCATCTCGGCCTTCATGTACCGCTGGGCGAGCCCCATCAGCACGGTGAGGAGGTCAGGGACGCCCTCGCCCGTTTCGGCGGACACCGGGATGACGCCGATGTTCGACTGGAAGTCCTGCACGCGCCAGTAGAGGTCCGAGGAGAACCCCGCGCCCGAGAGTTCGCCGATGAGCTCGTACAACGCCTCGTCGAGCTGGCTGCGTACGCGGTCGGACTGGTTCTCGTAGGTCTGCTGGACGGGCGCGTCCTCCGTGGGATTCCAGCCTGGGATGGTGTCGATTTTGTTCGCGGCGACGACGAACGGCGTCCCCGTGTCCTTGAGGATGCGGATGGCTTCCTCGGTCTGGGGCTGGAAGCCGTCGTTGACGTCCACCACGAGGATGGCGATGTCCGCGAGCGCGCCGCCCCGCGAGCGCAGCGTCGAGAACGAGTGGTGGCCGGGTGTGTCGATGAACAGCAGACCCGGGAGGTCGAACTCAGTCGGGTCGACGAGGCTCCCCGCGACCTCGCTAACGACGTCCAGCGGCACCGCGGTCGCGCCGATGTGCTGGGTGATGGCGCCGGCTTCGCCCTCGATGACGGCGGAGCCGCGAATCTTATCGAGCAAGCTAGTCTTCCCGTGGTCGACGTGGCCGAGGACCGCGACGATGGGCGTCCGCAGCTCCCCGGGGTCTTCGGTGGTGTCTGCGTCGGACATAGTAGAATCCTCCGAGAGAACGGTTGTTAACCGAACAGAGCGGGCGGTGTCGTATAATTCCATCGTCACGAGCTGCCGACCTCGTGCGTCGCGCGTCCGACAACCCCGCGGGGTTTATGTGATTCCCAGCCGAGATTCCCGGGTATGGCCGACATCCTCGCCGAGAACCTCTCCGGGAAAGCCGTGATGGGGTCGGACGGTACGGAACTGGGCATGCTGTACAACATCACGATGGACCTCAAGAGCGGAACGCTCGAAGACCTCCTCGTGGAGCCACTGGAGGACTCGAACGTCACCGTCAACTTCCCGACTGACGGCGAGGGCCACTACCGGGTCCCCGTCGGGCGCGTGCAGGCGGTCAAAGACTACATCGTCGTCCAGCGATAGTGAAGGTCTTAGACGCCTCCGCGTTCATCCACGACTACGAGCCCGACGGCGAGACGGCGTCGATTCCCGCCGTCCGGGACGAGTTGGAGGACGCTGCGGCGTACCGCTACGACGCGATGGCCGGCGGCGGCATGCAGGTACAGGTGCCGGGGGACGCCGCGCTCGCGGCAGCCCGCGAAGCCGCACGCACGACGGGCGACCTCGACGTGCTCTCCGAGACGGACCTGCGGCTGCTTGCGGCGGCGTACGAACTCGACGGCACGGTCGTCACCGACGACTACGCGGTGCAGAACGCCGCCGCCGAACTCGGCGTCGGCGTCGACGTCATCGAACAGGAGGGCATCAGCGAGCGCCGGAACTGGAACTTCCAGTGTCAGGGCTGTGGCCGCGAGTTCGACGAGTCGAAGGAGCGCTGCCCGGTCTGCGGCAGCGACCTCGCGCGCAAGCGCCCCCGTTAGTCCACCTGCTCGGGCGTCCCCCGTTCGTCGACGGCTTCGAGCCCGTTCTCGATGAGCTGACGCAGCACTTCTTGCTCGGAGAGCCCGTACTCCCGCGCCAACTCCTCGACGTCCGCGGCGAGAGAGTCCCCACAGACGACCGAGTACTTCCGGGGCATACCATTACATTCGCTAGCACGGACCGTAATACTTAGTCAGCCTCGCGTCAGACGACCGTGAAGTAGATGGCCGCGAACTGGACGGCGTCGTACGTGCCGTGGATGACGACCGGCGCGAACAGGTCGTCGGTACGCTCGTAGGTCACGCCGAGCACCAGGGAGACGACGAACAGCCGGCCGAGCGTCACGAGCACCGCGCCCGGCGTCGCGCCCATGCCGGCGTACGCGAGGATGTGCGCGCCGGTGAACACGAGACAGCCGACGACGACCGCGCCACGACGCGAGTACGCGCCGTAGAGGTACTGCTGGACGCCGTTGCGCGCGAGCAGTTCCTCGCCGGGGCCGACCGCGAGGTACGAGAGGACGACCAGCGGCGGCAGAATCCCCGGGTAGTCGCGTGCAGTCTCGACGAGCGTGTGGCTGGTCTGCGGGAGGTCGAAGAAGACGACGAGGCCGACGAGCGCGAAGTGAACCGCAAAGATGGCGACGACGCCGACGACCGCGACTTTCCAGTCGTCGCGCGACGGCCGACTGACGTCGACGCCGCCGTCGTACCACTTCACGAACGCGATGCCCGCTAGCCCGTACCCGAGACTCGCGACGGCGGTGTTGACGGGAACCGTGGCGAGCGGGTCGTCGGGGACGACACCGACGGCGACGGTCGCGAGCAGCGACCCGAACACGAGTGCAGCCAGCGAGACGACGGCGCCGACGACAAGATGAGTCTCGCGGGCGCGGACCGCGTCGGCGTCCAGCCCTGCGTTCGCTGCGACCGCTGTTCCGAGCGTCCCGAGTCCGGCGAGCAGCGCGAGCGGCGGGCCGCGCGGCAGTCCCGTCGTCGCGGCGTTGACGCCGCCCGCCGCAGCAACCACGAGTCCGCCGCCCGCGAGGCCGGCGACGAGGTCGAGCCGCGGGACGTCGACGCCGTGGCGTCGCGCCCCGAACGCGGCGGCGGCCAGCAGCGCGAACCCGGTGGCGGCGCGCGCGGCGAGCGTGGCGTCGGCCGGCCACTCGAGGAACGTGGCGGCGAGGCCGACGCCCGCGACGACGAAGCCGACAGTCTGTGCGTACCGGTCGTTCACGTCGGCGAATCCGGTCTGCTCGGACAAAGGCGTGCCGTTGTCCTACTCCACGACGAGTTCGGTCTTCTCGGGGAGCCCACGCTCCCCCGAGAGCAGGCCGCGAGCGGCCTCTTTCCCCCACTCGACGGCGGGCTGGGTGAACGTCTCCACGCCGTACAGTTCGCCCGCGAGGATGCAGGCGGCTTCGAGGTCGTACAGCAGGCGGCCCAGCGAGCGCTCGTCGATGCGCGGAACCTCGATGCGGACGTTCGGGACGCCCGATTCGGCGAGGCTCGCTTCCGTGGCCTCGAACTCCGCGTCCAGCAGTTCGCCGAGGCTGCCGCCCGCGAGGTAGTCCAGCCCCTCCAGTTCGGTTTCGGGAATCTCGTGGTCGTCGCGCTCACGTGCCCGGACGAGCGTCACGAGCTTGTCCCGGGGGCCGGCGCGGTAGAGCTGGAGCTGGCTGTGCTGGTCGGTCGCGCCGAGCGCCCGCGCGGGCGTCTGCCCGAGGCCGTCTTTCCCCAGGCTCTCCGCCCACAACTGCGCGAACCACTCCGCGAACGTCTCCAGCGACTCGGCGTACGGCATCATCGCGTTGATGCCCGCGCCGCGCACGTCGAGGGCGTACGCCGTTGCGCCGTACGCATACGCCGGACAGTCGAACAGCGAGCCAGTGAGCGCCGCGCGGCCTTCGCGTGCGCCAGCGAGAATCGCTTCGACGTCGTGGCCGGCGAGTGCGGCAGCCGGCAGTCCGACCGTCGAGAGCGCGGAGAACCGTCCGGGGACGCCCTCAGGTGCGTCGAGCGCGGGCAGGTCGTGTTCGTCGGCGAGGTCGCGGAGGTTCCCTTCGGGGCCAGTCGTGACGAACGTCCGCTCGGTCCAGTCCACACCCGCTTCCTCCATGGCGTCGCGCACGACGAGGAAGTTCGCGAGCGTCTCCGCGGTCGTTCCCGACCGCGAAACCACGTGGACGACGGCCCGGGCGAGGTCAACGTCGTCGAGCAGTGCGGTGACGTGCTCGGGGTCGACGGTGGCGTGGAAGTACGCGTCCAGGTCGCCGTCGAGGGCGTCCACGAGCGTCGCCGCGCCGAGCGCGCTCCCGCCGATACCGACGTTCAGCAGGACGTCGCTGTCCGCGAACGGCTCGACGGCCTGTTCTATCGCGGCCGGGTCGGCGGTCTTCGGGAGGTTCAGCGCCGCGTATCCGAACTCGTCGCCGGTCATTCCGGCGGCGATGCGCTCGTGTGCGGTCCTGACGCGGTCGTCGAGTCGTTCGAGTGCATCCTCCGGGACGCCCGGCGTCGCCTCAACTGCGAGGGCGTTGCCCACGTCTACGTGCATGTGGGGTACCGGGACGGCGGCGTGCTTAAGCGCTGGCTTTCCCCGAATCGTGGTCTTCTGGTTCGTACGAGCATATTCGACAGCCGGTATCGGGCGGGAACTCGAACGGGGCCGAGCGGTCGTGAGCCGAACCGACGCAAGCACGGCCGGAGGCCGCGCACAGCGAGGTGCAGGCCACGAGCGCGAGGGGGCGTTCGTGGAACTGCGTGCTGTTTCGTTCGGATGAAGAACGGTTTCACCTATCTCCCACGAGTCGCCGTGCTTTTGCTGTGGTAGCGCCGACTACCGAGTAATGGGACGGTTCGACAGTTATTCCGGATTGGTGACGGCGTACCCGTACGCGTTCCGGCAGTCCGACTCGCTTTTGTTCCGGAGCTACGTGGTCGTCAGCACCGTCGTCGCGGCGCTGGTGGTCGCGCTCGCGGTGGGTGGGTTGCTCGTGCTCATCGGGAACACGACGGGCGCCGGTGGCGGGTCGCTGACGCTCTCGCGGACGTTCTACGTCGTCGTCGGCTTGTTCGTGTTTGTCCCCATCGTGGCGCCGGTGTTGTTCGTCGCGAACCGGCACCGCCGTGAGCGTCGGGTCGCCGACCGCTACGACGCCGCGCTCGGCGCTGCCGGCTACGTTTTCGTGGTTTCGGTCTACCTCGCGCTCGTGGCGTCGATGCCCGCGGAGTTCGGGTCGGGCAGCGAGACGATTACGCGCCCGGAACCGTCCGGCATTTTCGCACCTGTCGTGGAACTCCTCTACGCGGTGCCGTCCGTGGCGTCGCCGCTGTTCGTGCTGGCGGGCGCGCTCGTGGTGTACGGCGTCCACCGGCGCTTCGCGTCGAAACACGGAAACGGCGAGACGGCCTAACGCCGGTAATGACAGACGAGAAGACCGCGACGTTCCTCGTCACCAGCGCGGAGGACGGCTCCGCGGTGCTTTCGGACGTGTCGGACGCGCAGGTCCACACGCTCTCCGAGAACCCGGGGGTCGCGGAAGGCGACGTACTGGAAGCGACGGTCGCGCCGGACCCGCCGATGAACGTGACGTACAGCGTCGTCGAGGTCGCCGAGCGCAAGCAGATTCCCGTCGAAGCCAGCGACGAGACGCCCACGCCGAAGTCCAAGGAGGTTGCTGCGGGCCTCGACGCAGGCGACCTCGAAACCGTCGAGCGCGCGGGTATCGGCGAAGTTCACGTCCTCGGCGTCCCCGAGGACGGCGTCGAGCAGACTGTCGAGGACGTGCTCGACGACGAGCAGACAGTCGCGCGCGCTGCCCGCATCGGCATCAATCGCGTCGAAGTCCGTTCGGGCGAGGACTTCGTGACCGTTCGTTACCTCCCCTAGTTCTCCGGACCCGCTTCGCTTTGGACGGCCCAGCCGGCGTCGACGCCGGCGGCCTCGCGTTCGACGAACGCCAGTTCGGCAGTCTCGTCGAGGGCTGTGTCGCCGTCAACGTGCTCGACGCGAAGTGGGATGTCCGGGCTGGTGCCACAGCACCCGACGTCGACGAACACGTCCCACGTGTCCCCCGCACGAGCGTGGTCGTTCGACCGCTTGAGGTACGCCCGCATGTGGTCGGTCGTCAACTGGTCGCGCTCCCAGTCGCTGACGTCCGCTGGGTACGAGACGGTGACTGTGGTCATGTTCGTGTGTATGCGTAGCACGGACTTACGCTCACCGCCGAATTCTGTTCTTCTGCAGGCGACATCTTCAAGCCGACTGCTCGCCTAGAGAGTACATCTATGATGGCGACGACACACGCGCTCGTGGGGCTGGCGGTCGCCGCGCTCGTCTCACTCGTCGTGCCCGAGTTCGGGGTCGCGGTTGCCGCTGCCGGCCTCGCCGGCGGCGTCTTACCCGACCTCGACCTCTACGCCGGCCACCGCCGCACGCTCCACTTCCCGGTCTACTACAGCGTCGCGGCGGCCGCCGCAGCCGTTGTCGCCGTCATCTCACCGACGATGTGGACCGTCGCCGCGGCCGTCTTCCTCGTCGCCGCCGCGCTCCACGCCGCCAGCGACGCGCTCGGCGGCGGTCTCGAACTCGAACCGTGGAAGGGAACCAGCGAG
>CAXREU010000089.1:0-28761 GCA_964229715.1 Halobacterium sp. | reverse complement strand
TGTGCTCTTCCGATCTCAACGGTGAGCACCAGACGCTCGCCGACCCCGCGCTGCGCGAGCGCTCCGCGGCGTTCCCGCTAGACCTCCCCTACCGCCTCGTGAACATGTACTCCGTCTACGGCGACACCGTTCTCGACCCGTTCTGGGGGACCGGCACTACGAGTCTCGCCGCCGCAATCGCGGGCCGTCACTCCGTCGGCGTCGAACGCGACGACGGCCTCGCGGACGCCTTCGGCAACCGCATCCGCGACGCGCCCGCGCTCTCCCGGGAGTTCGCCGCCAGCCGCCTCGACGACCACCGCGCGTTCGTCGACGCCTCGAACGACGACTTCGAGTACGCCGCCGAACACTACGACACGCGCGTCCGGACGAAGCAGGAGCGCGGCATCCGCTTCTACGAAGTCGCGGACGTTGAACCGACGCTGGACGGGTGGGAAGCGACGCACGAACCGTACGAGGAGTAGGTAGAGTCGAACTGGAAGAAGACCGTCGGGGCGGAGTTGAACCGGAGCAAGACGTGCTCGCTTCGCTGCGCGCGAGTTGCAGGGTTCAACTCCTTCCGACCGTACACATCCTCGAACGACGCGAGCGACACGCTGGTCGCTCGCGGTCGTTGTTTCGGTAGAAGTGGGTCGGGGCGGAGTTGAACCGCCGACCTGCACGCAATCGGGCGGTTTCACCGCCCTCGGCTAACCGCACCGCAAGTGGTGAAGCGTGTGGTCATACTCCGGATGTACCACCTCCAACGTGTGTCGGCTTCAGAGAAACCAATGAGCCGACAAATGAAGCCTGAACGCGCCGTGGAACGGTATCTCAAAGAGCGGAAGCCCGAAGTCTCAGAGTCAACCCACTACAACCACGCCTGCACCCTAAACGCATTCTTGGAGTTCAGTGAGGAGGAAGGGTTAGACAACGTCTGCGACCTCGATGGCTTCCACATCCACGACTTCAAGATATTCCGTCGCGAGGTCGGCGGCATCAACGAGGTCACGCTCTACAAGAACCTCTGCACCCTGCGAGTATTCCTGAAATGGTGTCGTTCGATGGACTTGGTCGAGTCCGGTGTGGTCGAGAATATGATTCTCCCCGAACCGGATGAGGACGCACGGGACACGAAAATCGACGCAGAACGCGCCGACCAGATTCTCGACTACTTGGAGCGGTTCGAGTACGGGACCCTCCGCCACGCCCTGTTTGCTCTGCTGTGGGACACCGGCTTTCGTATCGGGACGGCACGCTCGATTGACGTCGATGACTACCAACCAGAAGGGCAGTACGTAGAGATACGTCATCGACCGGAGCAGGACACTCCCCTGAAGAACGGGAGCCGCGCGGAGCGAGAGGTGAATCTCCATCCGTGGGTGTGCGAAGTCCTCGATGACTACATCCAGATTCACCGCGAGGACACGACCGACGAGTACGGACGCGAGCCGCTGTTTGCCTCATCGAGGGGGCGAACCGTGCGGTCAAACCTCCGAATGCACATCAACCGACTGACTCGGCCCTGTCATACGACCGGGGATTGTCCACACGGACGAGACCAATCTGAGTGTGAAGCCGCGCAACGATACGATATGGCGTCAAAGTGTCCATCATCAGTATCCCCACATCCGATTCGACGGGGAGCGATTACGCACTGGCTCAACGAGGGACACAGCAAGGAACTCCTCGCTGACCGGATGAACGTCTCGGTGAAGACACTCGAAAAACACTACGACGCTCGGACAGAGCGCGAGAAACGACAACTTCGCCGCGAAGAGTTCGGGATGGAGTGACAACTACGGGTTGAATGCATCTTCGGCCGTGACATCCCGGGGGTTTGACCCTCGAAAACCACCCTGTATTTTTCGTATTCTATTAGCGTTACCTTGCCGCCTTCGAAGGATTTCGGTATCTATTTCCCGCTGGATGCACTCTGTTAGAGTGTAGGCAGATTCTCGCGGGAACCTCATCTCACCAGTCGTGAGTATCGCATTTCTCCCGGCTGTCTCGATGCATTGAGGGTAAGGGTAGAAGAACCGCTGAGATAACTCTACTAAATTCGACATATGACTACGGACTCAATCTCCAACAGCGACGGCTACGATGAACCGGCGAACTCTTCGAACAGAGTAACCACCAGCGAAGCCCGTAACCGGCTCGAAGATACGCTATTCTCAGCGCTTGAATCGGAGGAAAACTCGCTCATCGACGCGCCCACCTCACTCGGAAAATCCTATCTCGTTGCGACAACTCGATGGCGCGACTATCCTGAAATCACCGGAGGTGAGCCGGTCATTCACATCCACCAGACAACGGAGGCACGCAAAGACGCCGTCCAGAAAAGCCGAGCAGAACCCGGTGTAGAGTGTCGGGTACTCCGTGGCAGGACGGATGTTTGTCCGGTAGCGGCTGGAGACTACGATGACGAATTGACCGCCCCAAATGGGCGCACTCCCTCGGAATGGCTCGACTGGATGTGCAACGTGCGGAATATTACCTTTCAGGACGCACACAAACGATTGTCCCATTACTGTAATCTTCCTTGTGGGGATTATTGCGACGCTGTCACTCAGTGGTGGGACGTCGCCAACGCCGATAACGAACCAGAGTACGACGTACTGCACACCACTGCGAATTTCGCGCACGTTGATGACCTCATTGAGGGAGCGAATGTCATCTTTGACGAGCGGCCAGAGTACGCGCTCACGTTCTCCGACCAAGAACGGATGCCATTCCAGAGAGCGACAACAAACCTGCTGAACCATCGGTCGAATGGCAAACACGCGATGCTTGACCTCAAGTATGCCGTAGTTCGAGATGAGCCGGAGTTGCAATCGGAACTCGCCGACTATTTTGCAGAGGAGGTCGCGGAGGAGTGGCTATTCCGAAGAGAAGAAACGCATCGACTCGCGCCGGCTATTGGACGTGCCATCCTCGACTCTGAAGAGGTCTGTGGAGGTCGCTACCACGGGCAGGATGGACGTGTTGAGGTCGTGATAAATGGACAGGACGGTGAAATTCGCCACGTCCAGCACACTCCCGACCTCTCCCAAGCCCGCTGTATTGTGGGACTTGACGCGTTCCCGTCAGAAACCCGGTGGCGAATCAACACTGTTGACGACCTCACACGTGAAGGAGTATTGTCGTCTGCCGAACGGAATTGGTGGCGTCGAAACGAACGCGAGTTGGTCGTCAAGCAAGTCGGGACTGCGACACGCTCCTACACCCAAGATTGGAAGGGGGCTGGTGAGAAGCGATGCCGCTCAGTCATTCAGAAGATTCGGGGAATGCACGGGGAGGTGTTTCGGTCGTGCATCGCGCCGAAGAGTATCCAGCAGGACGTTCAACAGATGATGATAGACGTCGGTATCGAGGAGCCGAAGACGATGCACTACGGCGAGCAGAAGAGTCGCAACGATTTCTCAGCCGAGGAGGTGGGCCTGCTTGTCGGATGCATCGACCCGGGGGACGAGGCCATTCTTGATTATCTGGCGCTCCGGGACAAGGAGGCGAAACCAAAACGGATGGTGACAGAGTCGGGGGAGCGGAAACGAGCGCCCGGTCGTGAGTTCGTCGGCTCGGATGCAGATGTGGCACGAGAAATATTGGCGTCAGTCCGGGAGACCAATTTGGCGCAGGCCGCAGGTCGCTACGCGCGAAACCCTGACGACCCAAACTCTGGCGCTGTCGTGTATGTGTGGTCGGACGCTCTCCCGCAGATGCTCGTTGACGAAGAAATCAGGACAGAGTACTGTTCGACAACCGTCAAGCAAGCAGAGTTCGTTCAGGTGCTAAAGGAGAATCCGACGGGATGTACTGCGAGAGTCATCGCTACTGAGACAGGTAGTGACAAGTCCTATGTTATCGAATGGCTCGAAGGGATAGAAAAGCAGGACAAGGTCGCGAAGTCTGTGGGAACCGGGTATCAGGGAGCGACTGAGTGGGAATAGTGTGGTGAGGACTTCGAACAGTTCGTCGCGTTCGATTCCTGAGGTCGTTGGGTTCCTCACATTACTACGTCCTATGTGGGTGACCCCACGACCTTACTTAGTTTTCCACCGAAGCGATTGAATGCATCGAGGGGCGGGATTCGTCTCCGCAGGAGACTCCCGAACACACAGCGTAACTCACTCAGGCTGATTTGCTGCATAGAGCGAGTTGTGGATTCCAAACCCTCTATGCACCGAACTACCAGGAATTATCGTGCAAGGTTATTCGCTGCAAACTCTCCATACGCCCGGTTTCGCCATTCCCAACACCCCTGAATTTCGGCGACTCAGGTTGGATTGAACCGAATTGATGCGGTGAAACCGAGGAGGTTCCGTCAGCACTGCCGACTTACGTACGGCAGACGAAGTGGATTACTGCATCAAGTAGGTGGTTCCAATCGACTTTGATGCGTTGATGGACTGCTAAGCGTAGCAACCGTATTTATCACTCGGTAGTTATGTAGTGGCAATTGAGGATTCGGACATGGACAGGACGCCATCACGCTATCGCCGACGCCGCATTCTCTCCCTTCTCGGTGCCAGTCTATCAGTTGGCCTCGCAGGCTGCAATACCAACACCGAACCCGGTGGAACAGACACACAAACCGAGGGGACTGAAGACCGCGAAACCGACACCCCGAATATCACTATCAGGATTTCTACGCAGACCCAGCCCGCTCAATTGCCCTCCATCTGGACAGCCAGCCAGCGCATCGAGGACTATCAGGCCCGGTTCGCAGTCACAACCAGCGGCCAACCTACCAGTCTCACGGTTTCGAACGGGCGCGTCGAACTCACCCCGGACTCCCAGCAGTGGCAGGAGAATTCCGTGACGGTACAGCCAGGCCAGCTGAAGGCCGGTGAACAAACATTCACAGCAACCGCACAGAAAAACGGAGCAACAGCAGAGGACACAGCCTCGGTTGCGAAATCAACCCCGGAGAACTACAAACTCGATGTAGTCCCTGAGAGGAACGAAGCCCTCCGCCAAACAATCCAGAAGAACAGCGACGAACAGGACTACCTGCAGCAGCGCGGCGGATTCATCGAACACGACCCCGTTATAGACAGCTACAGCAGCCATGAAGCCGTCGGATTCGACAAACTCGGAATCGACCTCGTTGCACGCGAATGGCGACACGACAACGACTACGAAAACTTAGGGAGAGCCGCAGACACCGAAGAATTCATCCAGAGCATCGGCACAGACACAGGCAATCCAACAATAGAAGCCGTAAAGAACGGAGAAGGAACAACCTGGTATCCAAACGGCAATTTCGAAGAAAGAAAAGTCGGACATTTCGACTATGAAAAATTTTCTAACGCCGAAACACTTGGAGAAGCACTAGGCCCGCTCCACAGCTACTACTTCAACTGGCAGTCAGAAATGACAGACGTTGGGCCGATAAGCAGCGAAAATGGTATTTACGCAACAACACTTGAACAGGCAATCGAACAGAAAAACAACAAAGGGTTAGAGGCTCACGCTTGGGACTTCAACCTCGACGAACACGGCAATGGCCTGATTTACGGCAGAAACGCTGACGGCAGCGACGAACTCCGAATCATGGAAACGGTCGCCAACCCTGTAACTGCTTCAGCCAAAAATGTACATGACCAACTACACCCACTGGTCGAGGACTCAAACTATCTCAACCCCGACCATGGGGAATTCAACCGGTACTGGCACCCGTTGCGGTTCGGCTGGGAAGGATACACAAGCAGCGGCCGCTGGGACTTTGAAGGAGAGAAAACGAGAGCCGCAGCTGCAGTATTTAACATAGCAGACTCCATAGATAACTACCCTGAAAACTGGGAAGGAATAAGCGAGGCGACAGTAGCACCTACAAACAGGTATCTACAGGACTTTACAGAAAAGCTAAGGACATATAATCAGAACGACGCCAGCTTTGAAGACCTGAAGAATCAGTCAAAAGTAATAAACAGACTAATTAACAAAACTGAAGAAAACCACGTCGTCTACGGCGACACAGAGAACCCACAGTACGCAGTAGTAGAAGACGATTCAGTTATTGACGAACTCTGGCAGGATGAGCAGGGCAAGTACGATGACTTCAACCAATACCTCCGCGAAGTCGCCGCCTGATACGTTCTCGCACCTATTGACCGGCTGTTCCACTCCAAAATGGCACGGCGAAAACTCTGACTCTCAGCCAGAAATTTCGCAGACGAGGTTACTTAAATACGCACTCGCGTGCGCTTGTTGATGTTCTAACTGGTGGGGGTTGCTGCATCGAGTCCGCTGTTCATTCTCCTCCGCTCGATGTGCTGGTACTCTCTGGTTCACATACCACCTCGCGGAGTTCCGCGTAGAGGTCGGGATGGTTCTCTCGGAGTACGGCCACGTCGGTCGTGAGTTCGTCCTCAATCTTGCGTCGGACTCGGGAGATGGCTTGGTAGCGGAGGTCTTCATCGACGCTGTCTCCGCCCTCTATGAGTTCGCGTTCTCGGTCGGTGAGTAGGGCGCGACGTGCCATACGTAGTTTCACGCACGTACGTCACTTAGTGGTGTCCGTATTAGGGAACGTTCCCATATGTGGGAAGTGTTAAGTGGGTGGCGGAGAGACTACTGAGTACGAAGCGTGGTGATGCCATCGCAGAATGGCCGTGTGCTGGTACACACGACCGCGCTTCGCTGGACACGAAGCGATGAAATCTAACACCACTACGGAAGAAAAGCGTACCGCTGTCGAACAGATGAATTTCGGTGCGAAAACCGCGAAGCGCGTGGGATGGGAGTCCTACGAATTCACGGTCGTCGGCCCCCACCAAGTCAAAGTCACGAACGCATCGTGGGGACACGAGAAAGCCGACCACTCCTACGTCGTCGGTATCGAGGAGCGCGACGGCGTCGCTGTCCCGGCTGAATGTGGCTGTAAGGCCGACCAGTACCGCGAGGACTACGACTGCAAGCACAAGGTTGCACTCGCGTCAGTCGGCGGCCCAGTCGTTCTACAAGCCGCTGTTGAGTACGCAATACCCACGGTGGACGACGACGAAACCACCACGCAAACGCTGGAAAACAAACTTCGAGCCGACGGCGGCGCTGCTGCGAAGAGAACTGCTGAGGAGTCCCCGCCCCTCGATGAAGCGAAACACGGCGAATGTGACTGCGACGACCTCCGCGACGACTTCCCCTGCTGGCCGTGTGTGAGAACCGGACGGCGAGAACTACCCGAGTAAAACAATATCGAGACGACTGCATCGAGTCGGTGGTTGCTCTCCAACCTCGATGCATCTGTTACCTCTGTTGTTTCCACCCTCTACACCAAACACAACACGACACTAAGTTTTGTTTCGAAACCACTGTAAGGAGAGGAGTTGTGAAGACCTCAGACATTATCGGATATAAAAGACCTATCTCTGTCTCCACTACGTAGAGGGAAACACTCTAGGAGGTCGGGCTACTACTCTAAGATGAAGCCGACCACGTCTGGTGGTTTCGGACAGTACCACCCGCTGACTTGGTGAGTTGGAAACGGGGCAAAAGACCACGGTATCCACGTCTGGTGGTTAACTACTCGCAACGAACGAAGTGAGTGAATGGGTCGGGGCGGAGTTGAACCGCCGACCTGCTCCGTGTGAAGGAGCCGTCATAACCGGACTAGACCACCGACCCGCGCACCAAGTAGTACCCGCAGGCCGCCATTAAGGCTTGCGTTTAGTCGTCGTGGAGGGTGGCGCACAGAACCACGCCCCGATGCCCGGCACCGATAGATTTTAGTCGTTTTGGGCAAACCTAAAACTCGTGCGGCGGGCGCCGCCGGCCGTCCGTCCGCGTCTGTCCCAGCCTGTCACCCGTCGGCACCAACCACGTCCCGCCATGGGACGAAGGCATCACCTCGTCCGCGCGCCGTCAGTACGACGGCGAGTCCTCGCGGACACCCGCTGTCAGGTTCGCCAGCCGCGCGAACACGAACAGCGCGTCCGAGAGCCGGTTCAGGGATGCGATTGCGGTCTCGTTGACCTCGTCTTCGTGGTCCGCGAGCGCGACCGCGCGGCGCTCCGCGCGCCGGCAGACCGCTCGCGCGTGGTGGAGGCTCGCGCCCGCCTCGTCGCCGCCCGGCAGGATGAACGACTCCAACGGCTCCAGCTGTTCCTCGCAGGCGTCTATCCACGCCTCGACCTCGTCGACGTGCTCTTCCGTGACCACCGGGTCGCCCACCTCGGGCTCGGGGTTCGCGAAGTCCGCCTGCACGACGTGGAGGTGGTTCTGCGCGGCCTCCAGGTACTCGTCGAGTTCGTCGACGCCGGTCGGGCGCACCGTCCCGAGGAGCGCGTTCACCTCGTCGACGGTGCCGTACGCTTCGATGCGCGGGCTGGTCTTCGACACCCGCGTCATGTCCCGGAGGTCCGTCTTCCCGGTGTCGCCGCGGCGCGTGTAGATTTTCATGCGAGGGTGCGTTCGACGTACGTCAGGATGTTCTCGCTCTCGGCCATCGTCACGCCGTGGTCGTCGTCCACGAGTACAGGGACGCCGCGCTGGCCGCTCACGCGTTTGACCTCGTTGCGCTCGGAATGCATCGCGTCCACCCACACCGTCTCGTAGTCGACGCCCGCGTCGTCAAGCGCGTCCGCGGCCTTCTCGCAGTACGGACAGCCGTCCAGTTCGTAGAGTGTCAGACCCATACTTGCCCTTGACGGGGCGGCGGCAAAGTAGTTGGTCCCGAACCGTTTTGCTCCCACACGCCGTCGCCTCGGGCGTGCCATCGAACCTCTTCGAGACGACGTTCGCCGTCGGCGAAGTCGTCGCCGCGGAACCGTTCCCGGAAGCTCGCAAACCAGAACTCGCGAAACTCGACGTCGACCTCGGCGAGGAGGTCGTCCAGTCGGCCGCCCAGACCGGCTACAACTACGACCCCGACGACCTCGTCGGCCGGCAGGTGCGGTGCGCGACGAACCTCGGCACCGTCAACATCGCGGGCTACGAGTCGGAAGTGCTCACCGTCGGCGTCCCGGACGAAAATGGAAATCCCGTGCTCGTCGGCCCGGACGAGGACGTGCCGCTGGGCGGCGAACTCTACTGACTACTCGCCGGCTTCGACGACCTCGTAGCCGACGTTGCGCTCGCGCAGCGGTTCGGTGTGTTCGGAGAGCCGGTCCGTCGTCGCCACGAGCAACACGGACAGTCCCTTGCTCGCAGCCTCCGGGACGGCCTCGGCAGTCCCGAAGCGGATGTCGGGTTCGACGCCGGCGTCCCGAACGGCGACGAGCGCTTCGACGCCCGCGGCAGCGACGTGGTCGTGGTCCGCGAGTCGGTCTTCGACGGCGCCCTCGGCGAGCGCGCGACTCCCGCCCTCTCGGACAGTCGGAACCGAGAGCACGGTGACCTCGCCGGGCTGGTAGTCGAGCATTCCCTCGAACTCCGCGGCACCGACATCCTGGCCGGGTTCGGCCGACGTGACTGCGACCGCTGTGGCGCTCCCCTCGTCACCGGGCGTGGCGTGCATCACGCCGTCCTGCATCGCGAGCGTGACGCGCTCGCCTTCCTCGATGGCGGCGGTCGCGATGGCGGTGTCGACTTCGACCTCCTCGATGACGTTCTCGGAGACGTACTCCACGAACGACCGGAGGTCGTCGGTCTGTGAGATGAGCCAGTCGACGCCCTCCTTGGTGACCTCGTAGCGGCCGCGGCCGTGCTTGCGCACGTGGCCGTCCTCGACGAGGTCGCCGAGGTAGTCACTGACCGCTTGCGCGGTGACGCCGATGGCTTCCGCGATTTCGCGCTGGCTGACCGCGGGCTGGCGTTCGGCGATTTCGACGAGTATCTGGTAGCGCGTGGCGTTGCGTTTGCTCCGGAGCACCCCCAGCTCCCCGACAGTGGACGAGTCGGCCATCACTCGAACCCAGCGCGCCCTAATTCAAGTATCTTTGTGCTGGAGGCGTCCTGAGTTGCGTTCTCGGCTACGCTCGATACACCTACGCTTGCACTAATACAACCACACTTATTCCGCGCGCCGGCGGAGTCGTCTCCAATGGCAACACCCGGGTCGACAGAGCCGACCGACGCGTCCGAGACACTGTTCGCGCTCGTCGCCGGCGCCACCGAGACGGCTGCCGTCGACGGCATCAGCGCCGCCGGCGCCGACCCCGCACTGATGGCGCACACGCCCAGCGCGGACGCCGAAATCCTCGCGTACGGCCGGCCCGTGCGCGCGCCGGTCGTCCCGGTCAGCCCCTCCGGCTGCCCGACGCCCGCGGTCGTCACGCGCGCCGTCCGCGAACTCGTTGACTTCGAGAGCGTGGTCGTCGACGCTGGCCTCGCGGAACCCACGGGTGCACCCACCGTCGACGTCGGCGCGGCGCGCGGTGGGGACGTGCGCGGCCCCGAGCCTGTCCCCGATGCCGGCTCGACGTTCGCGGACGCGCGCCGCTTCGGCGCCGCCCGCCCGACGGAGCGCCTCGTGCTCGCGGAGACGATTCCCGGCGGCACCACCACCGCGATGGGCGTCCTCGCCGCGCTCGGCGAGCGCCGCGCGGTCTCCTCGTCGCTCCCGGAGAACCCCCTCGAACTCAACCGCGAGGTCGTCGACGAAGCCCTCGACGCCAGCGGTCTCGCCCGCGGCGACCTCGCCGGCCAGCCCACGGAAGCCGTCCGGCAGATGGGCGACCCCGTGCTCGCCGCCGTCGCCGGCCTCGCGGTCGGCGCGCTCGAAGCCGACACCGAGGTCGTGCTCGCGGGCGGCACCCAGCTCGCCACCGCGGGCGCGCTCGTCCGCCACGCTGGTATCACGGACGCCCTCGAACTCGCGACCACGTCGTTCGTCGCGGCCGACGACTCCGCAGACATCCGTACACTCGCCGCCGACAACGACCTCGCGCTCACCGTCACCGACCCCGGCTTCGAGAACCGGGACGACCACCGCGCGATGGCCGCGTACCTCGCCGGCGAAGCCAAGGAGGGCGTCGGGATGGGCGGCGCGCTCGCGCTCGCCGACGAGGCGGGCGTCGGAATGGACGCGGTTCGCGACGCAATCGAAGCGGTCTACGACCGCGTCACTGAACGGGAGGCCGCGCCGTGAGAGGCGTCGTCCTCGGCGGCACGGCCTCCGGCGTCGGCAAGACCGTCGCGACGCTGGCGACCCTGCGCACCCTCGAAACCGCGGGCTACGACCCGCAGCCGGCGAAGGCCGGTCCTGACTTCATCGACCCGAGCCACCACGAAGCCGTCGCGGGCAAGCCCTCGCGCTCGCTGGACCCGTGGCTCTCCGGCGACGAGGGCGTGCGCCGGAACTACGACCGCGGCGACGGCGACGTCTGCGTCGTCGAGGGGATGATGGGCCTCTACGACGGCAGCGTTGCCAGCACCGCGAACGTCGCCGAGGTCCTCAACATCCCGGTCGTGCTCGGCGTGGACGCGAGCGCGGGGATGCAGAGCGTCGGCGCGACCGCGCTCGGGTTCCGCGAGTACGCCGCCGAAGCCGGCTACGACGTGGACGTCGTCGGCGTCCTCGCCCAGCGCGCGCACGGCGGCCGCCATGCCGACGGCATCCGGGACGCACTCCCCGACGGCATCGCGTACCTCGGCCGCATCCCGCCGACGGAGAATCTCGACATCCCGGACCGCCACCTCGGCCTCCACATGGGCGACGAAGCGCCCGTCGACCCCGAGGCCGTGGACGAGGCCGCCGAGTACGTCGACGCCGAACAGATAGTCGAATTCGCGCGCGAACCACCGCGACCCGCACCCGTGGAATCGAGGCCCACGACCGGCAAGCGCGTCGCCGTGGCTTCCGACGCGGCGTTCTGCTTCGAGTATCCGGCGACCCGGGAGCGACCACGCGAGCGCGCCGACGTGGTGCCGTTCTCGCCGGTCGCGGGCGACGACCTGCCCGACTGTGACGGCGTCTACCTTCCGGGCGGGTATCCGGAACTGCACGCGAAGGCGCTCGCCGAGTCTCCTGCGCTCGATGCGCTCTCGGAGCGGGCGGCGGACGGCCTACCCGTGCTCGGCGAGTGTGGCGGCTTCATGGCGCTCGCGGAGTCGCTGACGACGACGGACGGCGAGACGTACGAGATGGCGGGCGTGCTCCCCGCGGACGTGACGATGCGCGAGCGCTACCAGGCGCTCGACCACGTCGAACTGCGAGCACGCGGCGACGCGCTCACCGCGAGCGCGGGTGAGACGCTACGTGGTCACGAGTTCCACTACTCCGAAGCAGCGGTCGCGAGCGACGCGCGGTTCGCGTTCGACGTCGAGCGCGGGACCGGCATCACCGACGAACAGGATGGACTGACCGAGTACCGGACGCTGGGCACGTACGCCCACGTCCACGCCGACAGCGGCGCCTTCGACGCATTCCTCGAGAACCTATGACCGACGAATCAGACGCGACCGACGAGCAGGCCGACCAGCACGCACGAACACCCGGCAAGGGACGAACGCCGACAGCGCGCGAAATCACGCCGAGAGCGCCCGAGGAGTTCGGCCTCGTGCAGGTCTGGTGGGGCGACGGCAAGGGCAAGACCACCGCCGCGCTCGGGATGGGGTTCCGGGCGGCTGGCCACGGCCACCGCGTCCACCTCCTCCAGTTCATGAAGGGCGGCACCGCCAGCGTCGAGGACGTCCGCGGCGAGTACAACGCCATCGCGGAGCTGCCAGGGTTCACGTACGAGAACTCCGGGCACTACGGCTGGCACGGTTTCCTCGACGGCAGCGACGACGACGAACACGGCGCTCGCGCGCGAGGCGGCCTCGCTCGCGCCCGCGAACTCGTCGACGCCGCCCGCGACGCCGACGGTGAACTCCCGCTCGACGGGCCGGCGGATGATGGCGTCCACATGCTGATTCTGGACGAAATCCTGTACGCCGCGAACCGCGGGCTCGTCGACCCCGAGGACGTCGTTTCGCTAATCGAGGACAAGCCCGCGAGCCTCGAGCTCGTGCTCACGGGCGGCCACGACGAACCCGCGTACGTCACCGAGCACGCGGACCTCGTGACCGAAGTCCGCAAGCAGACCCACCCAATCGACGCGGGCCAGCGCGCCCGCAAGGGCACCGAGTACTGATGGCCGACGCCCGGACGCTGCTCGTCGCGGGAACGGCCTCCCACGTCGGGAAGAGCACCGTCGCCGCCGGGCTCTGTCGCCACCTCGCCGACTCGGGGGTGTCGGTCGCGCCGTTCAAGGCGCAGAACATGAGCAACAACGCGCGCGCCGTCCCCGCTTCAGACGGCGCACCCGAGGCCGAGTGGGGCGAAATCGGCGTCTCCCAGTACGTGCAGGCGCGAGCAGCGCGTATTCCCGCAGAGACCGACCACAACCCGGTCCTGTTGAAGCCCCGCGGGGAGGCTGAGAGCCAGCTCGTCCTCGACGGACAGGCGGTCGGCCACTACGCAGCCGGCGACTACTACGACGAGCACTGGGCGCGAGCGCGCGAAACCGCCGAAGCAGCCCACGACCGACTCGCTACCGAACACGACGCGATTATCGCAGAGGGCGCGGGCAGCATCGCGGAAGTGAACCTCCACGACCGCGACCTCGCGAACGTCGAAACGGCGCGGTTGGCCGAGGCAGCGGTACTCGTCGTCGTGGACATCGAGCGCGGCGGCGCGTTCGCCAGCCTCTACGGCACGCTCGAACTGCTCCCAGAGGACGTCCGCGAACGCGTCGTCGGCGCGGTCATCACGAAGTTCCGCGGCGACCCCGCGCTCCTCGATGCGGGCATCGAAGAAATCGAGGAACGCACTGGCGTCCCAATTTTGGGCGTGTTGCCGTACGACGACCCGGGCCTCCCAGCGGAGGACAGCCTCTCGCTCCCGGACAGTGGCGAGCGCGCGGTGCTGGGCGACCACGAGGTTCCAGACGAACACGCAGTCACGATTGTAGTCCCGCGACTGCCGCGCATCTCGAACTTCACGGACCTCGAACCGCTCGCGCGCGTCCCCGGCGTCCGCGTCGCGTACGTCCCGCCGGAAGCTGGGCTCGTCGACGCCGACGCGGTCGTGCTCCCGGGCACGAAAAACACCGTCGACGACCTGCGTGACCTGCGCGCGGCTGGGTTCGCGGACGCACTCGCGGGCTTCGACGGACCCGTTGTCGGGCTCTGCGGCGGCTACCAGTTGCTCGGCGAGCGCATCGCGAACGCGGGCGTCGAATCCACTGACGACCTCGATTCCGTCGAGGGCTTCGGGCTACTTCCCGTCGAAACGGCGTTCCACGAGGACAAGCGCGTGGAAGCAGTCACGCGGGAACTCCACGGCACGGGCCCGCTCGCGGGCGCGACCGGCGACGTCTCCGGCTACGAGGTTCACATGGGACGGACCGAGGTTCCCGAATCGTTGGCGAATCCGGTCGGGCCGACGAGCGCCGCGACCGAACGCGTGCTCGGCACCTACCTCCACGGGCTCTTCGAGAACGAACACGCACGAGAGGCGTTCGTCGACGCAGTCTACGAACACGCGGGCCGAGAGCGCCCGAATGCGGCCAGCGACCGCCAGTCGCCGTACGACGCGGCCGCCGCCCTCGTGCGCGAGCACGTCGACCTCGCCGCGCTGGACCTCCCCGCATAGCCCACCGAGCGATTCAAGTCCACTTGCAGTAAGTAAAGCACAGTGCCAACGACGTTCGACCTCTTCGGGACGCTGGTCGCCGCCGAGCGCCCCGAGCGCCCCGCAAATGCCGTCGCGGACGCGCTCGCAGCGCGCGGCGTTTCCGTCCCCGACGACTGGGCGAACGCCTACCGAGAGCCCCACGAGTCGGTGCCCGAGGGTGCCGAACAGCCGCTCCCGGACCACGTCGCGGCCGCTCTGGAGAGCCGCGGCGTCGACGCCGATGCAGACGCCGTCCGCGCAGCGACGCTCGCTGCGTTCGACCGACCTGTCGAAGTACGTGAGGGCGCACGGGAAGCCCTCGACGCCGCACGCGAACGCGGACCGGTGGCCGTGCTCTCGAACTGCAGCGTCCCCGGCCTCGTCGAACGCGCGCTCGACCGCGCCGACCTAAACGTCGAAACTGTCGTGACGAGCGTCGGCTGCGGCTGGCGGAAGCCCGACCCGCGAGCGTTCGAGACGGTCGCGGACGTCCTCCGCACAGAGCCCGAGTCGCTCGTCCACGTCGGCGACGACCCCACGACGGACGGCGGCATCGAAGCAATCGGCGGACGGGCGATTCTACTGGCCGAGACGCCGCTCCGTGCGGTTCCGGCGGAACTGGAGGCGATAGCGTGTCGCTGACTGCGGTCGCCGCGGTCGCGCTCGCGTTCGTGCTCGAAGCCGTGCTCGCAGAGCCACCCGCGAGCGTCCACCCCGTCGCGTGGCTCGGGCGCGCCATCACCCCGTTCGACTGCGAGTGGGCGCATCCCCATCTGGTCGGTTTTCTCGTCGCCCTCGTCCTCCCGCTCGCTGCCGGCGCGCTCGTCGCCGCCCTCGTCGTAGCTGCGGGCCGCGTCGACGCGCTACTCGCCGCCGCCGTCGCCGGGCTCGCGCTGTTCGCAGCGACCAGTCTGCGAATGTTGTTGGGGGAAGCCCGCGCGGTCGTCGCGGCGACCGATAGTGACCTCGGCGCCGCGCGCGACCGCCTGCAGTCGCTGGCCGGACGAGATGCGACCGAACTCTCCGCAGGTGAGTTGCGGAGCGCGGCCGTCGAGAGCGCCGCGGAAAATCTCGCGGACGGCCTCGTCGCGCCGCTGCTCGCGTTCGCATTAGGCGCGCTCGTCTCACTGCCGGTCGCAGCGGGCGCAGCTGCGTGGGTGAAGGCCGTGAACACGCTCGACTCGATGCTCGGCTACCGCTCGAAACTAGTCGGCACCGGCAGTGCGCGCCTCGACGATGTCGGAATGTGGCTGCCCGCGCGCCTGAGCGCCGTGCTCGTCGCACTCGCCGGACTGGACCTGGGTTCGCTGACCCGCGCCCGCGAGTACGCCGATGCACCGCCGTCGCCGAATTCCGGGTGGCCGATGGCGACGCTCGCCGCGGTGCTCGGCGTTCGCCTCGCGAAGCCGGGCGTCTACGACCTGCCGCTCGGCGAGGAGTTCCCGACTGTCTCGGAGAGCGAGCGCGGCGTCCGCGTCGTCGGCGTCGCCGGCGTGCTCTCGTACGCGCTCGCCGCTGGGGTGGTCGCGTGGTCGTGACCGCGCTCCGTGGCACGCTCGGGTTCCTGACGCGGCTCCGCGTCGGCCACAGCGAGCGCGCGTGGATGGCATTCCGGGGGTCGCCGTGGGCGTTCCCGCTGGCGGGCTACGTCGTCGGCGCGCTGCTCGCGGTTCCGTTCGTGTTCGACGCGCTTCCACCCGGAACCGTCGCGCTCGCGTACCTCGCGGCCATCTTCGTCGTCACCGGCATCAACCACGTCGACGGCGTCGCGGACGTCGGGGACACGCTGGTCGTCCACGGCGACAGCGAGGAGCGCACGCGCGTGCTCAAGGACACGACGGTCGGCGTCGGAGCGGTCGCAGCAGTCGCGCTCGCAGTCGTCGGACTCGCGCTCGGCGCGCTCGGCGTTGCGGGGCTCCCGACCCGCGCCGCGATTGCCGTCGTGGTCGCCGCGGAAGTCGGCGCGAAAGTCGGAATGGCGGCCGTGGCCTGTCTCGGCACCGCCGCGCACGAGGGGCTGGGCTCGCAGTTCACGGAACGCGCGAGCGCACGGGACCTGGTCCCCGCCGTCCTCGTCGCCGTTCCCGCGGTAGTGCTCCCGTGGCCGACCCCGGCAGCGGCAGGCGCACTATTTGGCGCTTCGCTCGCCGGACTGCTCGTGCTCTGGCGGCTCGAATCACTGCTGGACGGCGTGAACGGCGACGTCTTCGGCGCGGTCAACGAGGTCGGCCGCGTCGCCGGACTCCACCTGGGGGTGGTCGCGTGGACGCTCTGCTGATGTGCGGTGGCCGCGGGACGCGCCTCGACAGTGACGCGGAGAAGCCGCTGTTCGAGGTCGCGGGCCGACCGATGGTGGACGACGTCCGCGACGCGCTCGTCGAGAGTCGCATCGACACCACGTACGCCGTCGTCTCGCCGCACGCTCCCGAGACGCACGCGTACCTCGCAGGCGACCTTCCAGTCGTCGAGACGGCGGGCAGGGGCTACGTCGCGGACTTGACGACCGCGCTCGAGGCCGTGGAGGTGCCCGTGTTGACCGTCGCCGCGGACCTCCCGCTACTCGACGGTGACGTCGTGGACACCGTGCTCGACGCGGCCGATGGCTCCACGAGCGTGCGCGTGCCGGCCGCGCTGAAGGACGCGCTCGGCGCGAGCACGGACGAGGACGGCGAGTGGGTGCCGACGGGCGTGAACGTCGTCGCGGACGACGAGGATTCGGTGTTCCGGAGCTACGACGCGCGCCTCGCGGTGAACGTCAACCGTCGGTCGGACGGCGCGCTCGCCGAGCGCTTACTCGCGCCACGGACCGACGCATCGAACCCCAGCGGGAACGTGGAGGGAGACGATGGACCCTGACGCCGTCCGCAACGCTAGCCGCGTGCCACACGGCGGCAGCGACGACCCCGACGTGCTGGACTTCTCCGCGAACGTGAACCCCCGGACGCCGCCCGGCGTGCGCGGGGTGTACGAGGGCGCGCTCAACGACGCCACCCGCTACCCGAACGACGGCTATCCGGCGTTCCGGGCGGCTGCGGCGGAATATCTCGACTGCGCGTCCGACCGCGTCGTCCCGACGCCCGGCGGGCTCGCGGGCATCCGGCTCGCCGTCGAGACCCGCGTCGAACCCGGCGACAGCGTGCTCGTCCCGTACCCGAGTTTCGGCGAGTACGCACGCGAGGTCGAACTCCAGGGCGCCGACCCCGCGTTCGTCCCGCACGACGAACTCCTCGACGCCGACCCGAGCGAGCACGCGATGGCTGTCGTCTGCCACCCGAACAACCCGACTGGAGAGCTGTACGACGCCGGCGAGCTCCGCGAGTTCGCACGGCGATGCCGCGATTCCCACACGGAACTGCTCGTCGACGAGGCGTTCCTCGGGTTCACCGACGCCGCGTCGCTGGCCGGGACGCCAGGCGTCGTCGTCGCGCGCTCGCTCACCACACTGTTCGGGCTACCCGGCATCCGCGCGGGCTTCCTCGTGGCGTCCGGCGACCGGCTCGACGACCTCCAGACGGCGCGGCGTGCGTGGAACCTCGGCACGCCCGCAGCGGCCGTCTGCACACACGCGATGCGCCAACCCGAGTTCGTGGCCGAGACCCGCGAGCGCGTCGCCAGCGAGCGCCAGCGAAGGCGGAGCGCGCTCGCCGACGACTTCGACGTCTACGATTCGGACGCGCCGTTCCTGCTACTGGATGTCGGCGACCGCGACGTGGACGACCTCCTAGCCGAAATTGAAGCGCGCGGCGTGGCAATCAGGGACGCGACGACGTTCCGCGCGCTCGACAATCACGTGCGCGTCGCCGTCCGCACGACCGAAGAGAACGACCGTCTGCTGGAGGTACTGGGTGATGTTTGACGCGTCGAAGCGGGACGGCGTGCTCGCGCTCGGACGCGAGCGAACGCGCTGGCTGTCGACGGGCTGGGACGGCGGACTGGTCGACGCCGACCGCGCGTTCAACGTCACGGTCCCCGAGGGCTGGAATCCCGACGACCTCGACGCGTACGTCGATGGCCGGCTGGCCGACGCGGGATTCTCCCGGTCCGGCGACGACCCGGTGTTGCTCACTGGCGTCGCGCAACGCCACGCTCGCGGCGCGCGTTGTGGCCCCGTCGAAGCCGTTGCGACCGTCGGTGTCTCGAATCCGGCGGCGCTTCCGATGGAGCCCGAAGGCGGGTCGCTCCCCGAGGAACCCGAGGCCGTCGCCGGAACGGTGAACGTCTTCGTCGGGACGACACGTGCGCTCGACGACGCCGCGCTCGCGAACCTCGTCGCCGTCGCCGCCGAAGCGAAGGCGGCGACGCTACTCGACACAGTCGGCTTCCCCGGAACGACGACGGACGCCGTCGTCGCGGCTTGCGACCCAACGGGCGACAGCGCGGCGTTCTCCGGGAGCGCCACGCGCGTCGGCGCCGCGGCGCGCGCTTGCGTCCGAGACGCGGTGCGCGCGAGCTACACCAGCCGGTACGGCGACAACGACCCGCCGGACTCCGTCGCGGACGCTAGACACGGCGTCCAGACGGACACTCGGGGGGACGTGTTCGTGCCGGACGAGCAGTAGTTTGGTATCACAGCATGCGGTTTATCAGTTCGATTCGCGTCGTCACAGCCCCCGAAACCAGTACGTTGAATGGGGTGGCTCGTCGAACGCCGAGTATGGCTCGCGAACTTGAACACGACTGTCCGGAGTGCGGCGAGGAACGGACGTTCTACCGCGCCGCGGCGACGGAACTCCACCTCGGCCAGAAGACGAAGTGGTACTGCCCCGACTGCAACTACGGGTTCGTCCGCATCAACGGCGACATCGACTCCTCGGCTAGCGCCTGACGAGAACCGCTGCTTCTGGAACCCTCTCCTCGACCCGTTGCCCCGGGTCTCACCCGGAAGTACCGATTCGATTCTCCCGCCGTTCGCGTTCTGCAGAGTGCTCCTCACGCACGGGCGTCCGTACCCGCTGAGTGAAGCGGCCACCGCAATCGCCGACTGGCTCGAACTGCCGGCGGTCGAAATCACATCGAGACGCGGTTTACAGAGCGGAGGTGGAACCACACCCGCCAATAGCTCGCGGTGGGACTGTCCCGCTGCGACGGCTACTCGCAGTCAGAACGGGAGCGGAGAGCTAAAGCGGAGAATGGTGTTCGGGAGCTCGAGCCGGCCGCCGCAGCGGCGGACTCGCGGGTGGTTTCAGCCTCTCGTGCGTTTGAACGACTCGTTCGTCGATGCATCCTGGCAGTGAGAGGAAAGAAGTCACCTGCGCGACGGGCACCGGTGGAGGCGACACACTGAGGCCTGCTCTACCGAAGGTGTCCTGAGGAGGTTGCCACTAACACGGAAGAAGTCGCGCGTGGCGTCTCGATTCCACGGGCGGAACGCAGTCGTATTGGGGGCCAAGATTCTGGTTGTTGTGGGCAGATTACCGCAGTAACCCCGATACAAACACCTAAACGTGGTTGGAATTAGGCACTTTCTGGTTTCCTATGGCGGGCTTATCTCCCTAATCCGTTCACGAGCACCAAAATCGTTAACCGCTCACCGCGAGACAGTCAGGACACCATGACCGAGGACGTGAAGCTCAACGTCGCCGTCCCGCCACACCAGCGCGACACCTACGACGAGGAAGCCGAGCAGATGGGGTTCGCCAGCCGCGCCGCGTACATCCGTTCAATGGTCAACGCTGGACGGCGGGATTTCGGCCTCAACCCCCAGGGTTCAGGCGGCGAAAACACCACTCTAGAGGAGTTCATCGAACAACGCATCGTCGCCATCATCGACGACGCCGACGGCGCCAGCCGAGACGCCGTCGTCGATGAAATCACCGGCGACATCGAGCAGACGGTCACGGATTGCCTCGCGCGCCTCGACGACGCCGGCCGAATCGATTACGACATCCAGCAGGACGGCCTCGTCGTTCGCTCGGAGGACGACTAACGTGGCGGGAGCTGACACCGCGCCCGACCGCGACGGCCCCATCCGGACGTTCCTCGACGAGATGGAGCTGTACGGCCGGTCGACGAGCACCATCGAGGACTATCGGACGACGCTCCGGCAGCTCCGTGCGTTCCTCACTGCCCGCAACACGCCCATCGAGGACGCGACGCGGGGGGACTGCCTCCAGTGGATTCAGTCCCTGCGCGAGGACGGCTACGCGCCGGGTTCGATTCGAACGAAGGCTGTCCACGTCAACCGCTTCTACGGCTACATGGTACAGACCGGCGAATTCGCCGAGAATCCGATGGTCGTCGTGATGGAGGAGATGAGCGAACGCGGCGACTCGTCGCCGACGCGGCGGCGCATCGCCGTCGAGGAGATGCGGGAGTTCGTCGGCTCGATTCGGAATCCGCTCCACCGCGCCATCGTGGTAGTGCTCGCGAAGACCGGTATCCGCGTCGGCGAACTGTGTAACCTCGATTTGCGGGACGTCAACCTCTCTCACCCCGCGATAGCACAGTACTACGACAGTCGACCGCGAGCAGCCATCAGCGACCGTGAAGACACCCTGTTCGTGACCAGCGACATTGACGTCGGCGACGCTGTGAACGGCGAGACGCGCACCGAGGGGAACAAGCGCCACCGCGACACGCGCATCCCGGTTGACGCCGAAGTGGGGCGTGCGCTCGTGGAGTGGTTGGCCATCCGCCCGGACGTAAAGTCGGCCGCAGAGCCGCTGTTCGTGAATATTTCGGAGAGCTACGGCGAGCGACTGACGAGCGAAATGGTGCGAGCGTACGTCACCGACTTAGCACGGGAGAACGGGTGGTATACGACGGGTGCAGGCGTCGAAGAGAACGTCACGCCCCACTACTTCCGGCACTTCTTCACGACGGAGATGCGCCAACGAACCGACGACGGCTACCTCGTGAAGTACCTCCGTGGGGACGTCGGCGACGTGATGGACAGGTACACCCACAACTGGCAGCAACTGGTCGCCGAACCCTACAGTCAGTCCGTGTACCAGTTGACCACTCGTCGGAGCGGCAACTCATAAACTTCATACTGCGATATCAAAACGCGGCGGTCGCCGGCTGTTTCTGGGAGGAGCCAAACACCTAACTATCCGCCCGTCGTCGGCTCACGTGTATGGCAGAGACCAGTGGTCGTTTTTGCCGACGGTAACGACGCACCGACGCCCGACCGCGACAGCTTAGCCGACCTGCCGCCGAGCGCGAAACTCGTGTTCAAGGTTCTGGAGTACGACTCGCCGCTCACGCAGGCGGAGTTGCGCGACCGGACGCGGCTCTCCAAGCGCACGACGCGCCACGGACTCTCGCTACTGAAGGAGGCCGACCTCGTCGAGGAGCGCGTCTACATTCCGGACGCGAGAAAACGCATCTACGAGCCGCGGGTGGTCGACTAGTTCTCGGACAGCGGCGTGAAGCCGTCGACGGGAATCACCGAGTAGTCCACCGTAATCGTGTCCTTCGTGGCGCGCACGCGCCCGACGAACTCCGAGATTTCGTCGAGTTTGCCTTCGAGGATGAACAGCTCCATGCAGTAGTGGTCGCCGACGTGGTTGTGGACGTTGCTCGTCACGAGCCCCTCGTACTCGTGGCGGAGGTTCATCATCCGCTCCTCGACGGTGGAGTTCTCGTAGCTGAACAGGACAGTGACGACGCCGATGAGCGGGCGGTCCTCCAGTTGTTTGTCCTCGAACTCGCCGAGGAGGTTGCGCGCGGCCTCCCGGACGACTTCGCTGCGGCCGGTGTAGCCGTGGTCCTCGGAGAACTCGTCGAGTCGTTCGAGGAGTTCGTCGGGCATCGAGACGCTGACGACGGTCATGTATTAAGCGAGGCGGGTTCGAGTAATAAGGATTGGCTAAATAGGCGTGCTCAGCGGCGCCGAGTTAGTCGAGGTCGTGCCAGGAGAGTCGCGGGTTCCGGGCGGCACTCGTCTGGTCGATGCGTCGGGCGGTCGTCCGGTTCGGCGCGTTCTCGAGCGTCTCCGTGTCGTCGCCCGCGACGGCGTTGAACGCGTCCGCGAGGTCGTCGAGGTTGTCCTTCGTCTCGACCTCCGTCGGTTCGGTCATCAGTGCCTCGTCGACGAGTTCGGGCCACTTCGTCGTCGGCGGGTGGACGCCGTAGTCGAGCATGCGCTTGGCGACGTCGGCGGCGTCCTGGTCGCCCGCGCTCGCGACGAACTCGTGGTGGAACGGGCCGAGGGGAACGTCGTAGTCCACTTGCTCGGCGAGGTAGTTCGCGTTCAGCACGGCCTTCGCGGAGGCGTCGCTGAGACCGTCGTCGCCGAGGCGGTCGATGTACGCGAACGCCTTTATCAGGACGAGCCAGTTCCCCGAGAACCCGTGGACCTTCCCGACGGAGTGCTCGGGCGTGTAGCGCTCGTACTTGCCGCTCTCAGTCTGTGCCCGCGGGTCGCTTCGCTCCCCGCTCGCTCCTCCCGTGTCGCTGCGCGACACGCGCCGAACGTGTGGCTCAGGGAGGAACTCCGCGAGGTCCTCGGTGACACCGACGGGTCCTGCGCCCGGGCCGCCGCCGCCGTGGGGCGTCGCGAACGTCTTGTGGACGTTGAAGTGCATGATGTCGAAGCCCATCTCGCCGGGACGCGCGCGGCCGAGCAGGGCGTTGAGATTCGCGCCGTCGTAGTACAGCAGACCGCCCGCGTCGTGGACCATGTCCGCGATTTGCTCGATGTCGCGCTCGAAGAGCCCGAGCGTGTTCGGGTTCGTGAGCATCAGCGCGGCGGTGTTCTCGCCGAGCGCGGCGTCAAGGGCGTCGAGGTCGACGCGACCGTCGTCGCCCGAGGGGAGTTCGACGACGTCGTAGCCGCCGAGCGCGGCGGACGCGAAGTTCGTGCCGTGCGCGGAGTCCGGAATGAGCACTTCGTCGCGGTGGCCCTCGTCATTGGCCTCATGGTAGGCGTCCGCGAGCAGAATGCCCGCGAACTCGCCCGCGGCGCCCGCAGGCGGCTGGAGCGTGACGGCGTCCATGCCGCCGATGCGGCCGAGGTAGTCCTGGAGGTCGTACTGGAGTTCGAGCGTTCCCTGGACGCTCTCGGCGGAGCGGTCCGGGTGGACGCTCGCGGCGTCGAGTGCGGCGACGTCCTCCGTGAAGCGAGGGTTGTACTTCATCGTACAGGAGCCCAGCGGGTACGGGCCGGAGTCGACGCCGTAGTTCTGCTGGCTGAGCCGGACGTAGTGGCGCGCGAGCTCGGGTTCGGCGAGGCTCGGCAGTTCGAGTTCGTCCCGCGTCAGCTCGTCGGGCAGCGACGAGTCAATTTCGGTGGTCGTCTCGTCTTTCTCGGCGAGCAGCGGCTCGTACTGGTCGTTGTCGGCCTGCTGGTAGGCGGCCTGGTCGTAGTACTCCATCAGTGAGTCACCTCCTCGACATCGGCACCGAGGCGGTCGGCGGCGTGCTCGTTGGCGTCTGTGACGCAGACCTGCAGCCGGTGGTCGCCGACCGCGTGGACGGCGAACCCGTCGGCTTCGAGGTCGCTGGCGATGGCGGGCGCGGGCTGGTCAGTGTGTGCGAGGAACTCCCGGAAGTGGTGGCGGTCGTGGACGGGCGCGCGGACGCCAGTGATGTCGTCGAGGTCCGCCGCGAGCTCCCGTGGGAGTTCGACCATGTGCTCGGCGAGGTCGACGAGGCCATCGGAGCCGAGCGAGGCAGCGTGGATGGCGGCGCGGAGCGCGACCCACGCCTGGTTCGTGCAGATGTTCGACGTCGCGCGTTCCTTGCGGATGTGCTGTTCGCGCGTCTGGAGCGTCAGTGTGTACGCGCGATTGCCCTCGGCGTCCTCGCTCGCACCGACGAGCCGCCCCGGGACCTGCCGGAGGAAGTCCTCGCGGCACGCGAACACGCCGAGCCCCATTCCGTAGCTCGTGGGAAGGCCGAGGACGCTGGCGTCGCCGACGACGACGTCCGCGCCGACGTCGACGGGCCGCTGGAGGAGCGAGAGCGCGACCGGGTCGGAGCTCAGGCAGAACAGCGCGTCGTGGTCGTCGGTGAGGTCGCCGATTTCGTGCAGGTGCTCCTCGATTGCGCCGGTCGTCGTGGGGTTCTCGGCGTACACCATCACGACGTCGTCGTCGATGGCGTCGGCGAGCGCGTCGGTGTCGACGTTCCCGGCGTCGGTGCCGTAGCGTTCGACGACGACCTCGGCGCCGCTCGTGTAGTTCTCGAGGACGCTGACGTGGCCGTCGCGGACGTACTCGGGGACGAGCACGCGGTCGCCGTCCGCGGCGCGCACGCGCTTGGCGAGCAGCGCGGCCTCCGCGAGCGCGGTCGCTTCGTCGTACATCGAGCAGTTCGCGACGCCCAGCCCCGTGAGTTCGACGAGCATCGACTGGTACTCGAAGAGGGCTTGCAGGAACCCCTGCGTGACCTCGGGCTGGTACTGCGTGTACGAGGTCAGGAACTCCGAGCGCTGGGCGAGGTGGTCGACCAGCGACGGCACGTAGTGCTCGTAGTGGCCGCGTCCCAGGAACTCCGTCAGGTCGTCGTTGCGCCGCAGGCGCTTTTTCGTTTCGACGACGGCGTCCTGCTCCGACTTGGCGTCGATGCCGAAGTCGTCGTCGAAGCGCACCGAGTCGGGGATGTCGAACAGCGCTTCGACGTCGTCGACGTCGACGGCGTCCAGCATCGCTTCGGTCTCCGCGTCGGTGTGTGGCGCGTACGGGCTCCCGCTGCCGCGCCCGCTCATGGTCGTCCTCCCGGCGACGAACCGCCATCGAATCCAGACATACGCGAGAGTTGCGGAGCGGACACCAAGATACCCCCGGTTCCGGAACACCACCAACCCGAAAAGTGTGCGCGAACGTGCTACGATAGTCGGTGGTGAACGTCGAGATAGTCACGAACGAGGGATTTCAGTGGCAAGCGTTGCGCGTCTCAGTCCTCCCGGAGCGCCTCCGCGATGGCTTCGAGGTCGGCCTTCCGGAACGCTCCACCGGCGCTCTCGGGGTCCGCCTCGTCGGCTAGCCCAACGCGCGCCCGGATTTCCGCACGCATCACGGACTTCGACGGGAGACTCCCCTTCTGGACGTCGTACCCCAGTGCCCCGCAGATGGCCGCCAGCGCCTCCTTCGTGAAGCCGGTGGATTCGACGCGCGTGTACCGCCCGACGGACTCTCGAATCTCGTTCCGCAGGTCGTCGACAGTCGGTGCCATTCGAGGACAATCACACCACCACGACAAGAACGTTCGGCACGAAACAGCCAGCATCCGGCGACCGAGTGGTCCGAAGGACCCGGAAGGTCGCCGGTTCACCGAGCGCGAACGGCGCGAGGCGCTACGCGCCTCGGAACATGCGAGCGGCGAGCGAAGCGAGCCGTGAGCCGTGAGCGCTCGGGCCGACGAACCCCCGAAAGGGAGTGAGGACGGCTTTTAGCGTAGCTTTTGCCAGGGAGCGCGCCGCAGGCGCGCGACCGCAGCAAAAGGTACCTATGCGATTTGCTCGGCGTACTCGTCGGCGTCCAAGAGGTCGTCGAGGTCGGATTCGTCGAAGTCGAGTTCGACGAGCCAGCCGTCGCCGAAGGGGTCCTCGTTGACGAGCTCGGGCTGGTCTTCGAGGGCGTCGTTGACGTCCGTGACTTCGCCGGAGACGGGTGCGTAGATGTCCGAGACGGCCTTGATGGATTCGACGACGCCGAGTTCCTCGTCCTGCTGGAGGTCGTCGCCGACGGCGGGGAGTTCGACGAAGACGACGTCGCCGAGTTCGTCCTGCGCGAAGTCCGAGATGCCGACGCGGCCGGTGTCGGGGTCTATCCATTCGTGCGATTCGAGGTAGTACAGGTCTTGGGGAACGTCGAAGCTCATGAGTCGATGAAAGGTGTGGGGGTGATGGTTGCTCGTTTGCCGGTGCCGCGGACGACGACCTCGACGCTGGTGCCGTCGCCGGCGTAGTCGGTGTCGACGTAGCCGAGGCCGATGGGTTCGTCGAGCGTCGGGCTCATCGTCCCGCTCGTGACTTCGCCGACGGTGTCGCCGTCTTCGTTGGTGATGTCGTAGCCGTGGCGGGGGACGCCGCGCTCCTCGAGGATGAAGCCGACGAACACCTCGTCGACGCCCGACTCTTTTTGCGCGGCGAGGCGGTCGCGGCCGACGAACTCCGTGTCGAGGTCGACGACGAAGCCGATGCCGGCCTCGTAGGGCGTGCGCGGGTTCTCTTCGTGGTGGAAGTCCTGGCCGGAGAGGAGGAGCCCGACCTCCATTCGGAGCGTGTCGCGCGCGCCGAGCCCGCAGGGCTGGCAGTCGTTGGCGAATGCGTCCCAGACCGCGCCCGCGCCGTCCGCCGGGAACACGACCTCGAAGCCGTCTTCGCCCGTGTAGCCGGTGTTGGCGACCCAGCACTCGACGCCCGCGACCTCCGCGTACTTCGCCTCGAAGCGCCCGAGGTCGAGCACGGAGTCGTCGGCGCGCGTCGCGACGAGTTCGGGGGCGTCGGGGCCCTGCACGGCGACCATGCCGTACTCGCCGGTGACGTTGTCGACCGTCGCCGGGAGGTCGTGGTCGTCGCGGTAGTCGGTCCAGCGCTCGTACATCTGCTCGTCGTGGCCGGCGTTCGGCACGAACAGGTACTCGGCGTCGTCGCCCTCGGGGAGCCGGTAGACGACGGTATCGTCGAGCATGACGCCCGCGTCGTCCGTAATCGCGGAGTACTGGGCGTCACCGGGGTCGAGGACGGCGACATCGTTGGTCGTGAGCCGCTGCATCAATCGCTCGGCGTCCGGGCCGCCGACTTCGATTTCCCCCATGTGGGAGACGTCGAAGACGCCGGCCGACTCGCGGACGGCGGCGTGCTCAGTCCGGATGGAGTCGAATTCGACGGGCATCTCCCACCCGCCGAACTCCGTGAACTGCGCGCCGCGGTCGTCGTGGCGCCCGTACAGCGGCGGCGTTCGGAGAGCCATACTCGTGGCGTCGGCGGCCGACAAGTAATGTTTTCGTATCCTGGTCAGGCGGGTTCGACGACGATGTCACCGTCGCGCTTCTTGAAGACGACGAGGTCACCTTCCTCGACGTTCTCGCCCTGTTCGGCGAACTCCTCGCGGACGGCCTTGATGAGACTGATGCGCCAGCGGTCGGTGACTTTCGTGGTGCCGAGGATACGGTCGTCGCTCATGGTGGAATCGTCGGCATCGGTAGCATTATGCCCTCGTAGCTATTCCGACAATATAGTCACAAATGACGGTTCCCGTGGTGTTCTCAGACCCGCCGTTCGAGCAGGTCCACCCGAGGGTCACCGTCGTTCGATACGCCGGCCACACGAACGCCGGGGATGGTCGACGATTCAGGTACGCGATTCGATACGTCGTCGACTGCGAGACGCAGCTGCACGTCGACGCGGTGACGGACGTGGCCGCCGCGCGGCGGAGCGCCGCGGTGGTCCGCACGCACTCGCCCCGGGCCGTCTGGCTGCTGGACGCCGACCGCTCGATGAGTGGAGCGTTCTCGAATGAGCGTGCCTGGCGGCCGCTCGCGCGTGCTGCCGGCGAGGTACAGGCGGCGTTCGTGGCGTGGACCGGGAGAGTAGGTGACGCCAGTGGGGAACTGGGCAGGCAGCGTTAGCGCGTGACGAACGAGCGACGATGTCGCGTCAGCTGTTATGCGACGTGCGTGCTCTGGCAGGCCGCACACGACAGCGTCGTCGACCACGACGGCTCGCGGGCGCTCCCGGACGCAATCACGACCGCACACTCGATGGACAACACGAATCGGGCGTCGTTACCGCAGTTCTGGCAGACTACCACGTTATCAGCCGGCTGGTGGGTTCTCGACGCCGGCGCGGGGAGTTGGCTCGTTCCCGCACTTGAACGTTCGCGGTGGCCTACTGGTAGTGTTCAGATAAGCTGATTCCATGCGAAGCTGAAGGATCTGAGCCAATCGTCAGCGGTAGCTGCTGCGGCGTTGCTGAAACAGTTTGAGAACGATGAGGTTCGTCGTTTTATCTCTCGAAAGACACGTTCGACTGCATTCCGATTCCCATGTTTTTCATACTGGAATCGAAGCCTGTGTCGCTGACAAGCGTCTTTCAGTGTCGGTGCACCATCAACGAGAAACACAGCATCGTCGACATCGTGTTTCTCGCGGAGTTCCGCGAAAAACGAGCGAGCAATGACGTTTGTACGCGTCGGTTCAAGCTTTGTATGGAGTGATTCGTTCGTCTCGGGATCGACAGCAGCGTACAGCCAGTACTGTTCGTCGTTGAGTCGGATCACGGTTTCGTCGACCGCGACGTGATCCGGACTCCGTCCAGACTCGGGCTGTAGATCGGCTTTGTGCACCCA
>CAXREU010000088.1:0-8600 GCA_964229715.1 Halobacterium sp. | reverse complement strand
GATCTGTCGCCCGCTACACTGACATCGACGAGCCCGCCGGCGAGTGGGGCGTCGTCACGCTCACGAACGTCCAGCACGCCCTCGACCACGTCTCGTTGCTCTCCCTGGGGATGGACGACGCGCGCCGCGAGGACTCGCTCTACCGGCTGCCCGAGACCGTCGCCGCGGACCTCCGCGCGGAGTACACGACGCCTGCACGTCTCGTCGAGGACGCGGTCGCCGATCCGCTCGCCTTCGACGTGCCGCCCGGTGGCACGCCCGGCGACCGCCGGCCCGACCCCGAACCGTTCGACGCGAGCGCGCCCGCAATCACCGGGACCGAGACCATGCTGGACGCCCACCTCGACGCGCTCGACGGCGTCCGTGCCGTCGCGTGGCGCGTGCTCGGCCTCACAGCGTTCCTGCTCGCCGCGACGCTTGCCGTCGTCGCAGTCTTCCGTCCGCCGAACGGCTCCCGAATCGTGCTCACGGAACCCGTCGGTGCGGGTGTCGCTGCGGTCGCGGTCGGCACGGCAATCGCTGTGGGCGTCGCCGTCCACGCCGCCGTCGCACCGCGACCCGGGCTCGCGGCGTTCACGCGCGAGCAGACGGCGGCCGTCCAGCGCGCGGGCACCAGTGAGTCGCACGGCGACGCCGCCCGGCACGTCGCGGGGAACGTCGAGGCGTTCTGCACGCATCTCGCCGCCCGCACGCGGCGGCTCGGGTTCGCCGTCGCGGCCGCCACTGTCGCCGTGCTCGTCGGCTGCGTCTACGTCGCGTACGGGCTCGGCGTGCAGGTGTCGCCGTCGGTCGAGCCGCTGTCGCTCGCCGCGCTCGCGGGCTTCCCGGTGCTTGTGGTCGGCGCGGCGCTCGTCGTCGTCCGCCACCACCTCCGTGCCGTGCTTCCCGACTCCGCCTCGAACGCCGCGCGCGACGACGCACCGTCAGCTTCCGTTCGAAAGCGAATCGGTGCGGTAAAGCGCCGGATTTCGGGGCTCGCCGGTCGGCTCCGGTGACCGTCGCGGGCGTCGCCAGTTGTTCTCAGACGTTTGGAAACAGGGGGGTTCATTTACCCGGAGCGAGCATACGCTCAGGTAGCGATGACCGCCAGTGAGGAGTTCACCTTCGTCTGCCCGAGTTGCGGGGAGTCGATGGAGGTCAACCCCGCGATGCGGGACGCCCTCGTGGAGAACGGGTGCGTCGTCTGCGGGGCCTCGGTCACCACCGAGGCGTTCTCCCCCGTCGACGCACCTGAGTAACGACGCCGTTCCTCGGCGACTCCTCGCTGGCATCGCGCGCCTGCGACGCCGCCCTCGCCGTTTTCCGCACGCCAGATGGGCAAGTATAAAGATACTGCCGAACAAGCACGACATGTCTACGATGGCCCTGGAGAAGCAGACCGAGATGACGCAGTCGGACACCGACGCGCTCCTCGGCCGCCACGAAACCGGCGTGCTGTCGCTCGCCCGCGACGACGACCCGTACGCGATTCCCATCTCCTACGGGTACGACGCCGACGACCGCACGTTCTACCTTCGGCTGGTCTCCACGCCGGAGAGCGAGAAACGCGAGTTCCTGTCCTCGAACCCCGACGCCCGCCTCGTCGTCTACGAGGAGGACGAACCCACCTACCAGAGCGTCGTCGTCACCGGCACGCTTACCGAGATTCCGCGCGACGAGATGACCGTCGAGCACGTCGAACAGTACGGCGAGGCGAAACGCCCGCTGTTCGAAATCTGGGGCGAAGCCAAACCCGACCTCGACATCAAGCTGTACGAACTCCGCGCGGACACCATCAGCGGGCGCCACATCGAACTCTCTGAGCGCCACGACTGACCGCGCGCCGCGCACCCAGGCCATTCTCCCTCGCATCGATGGACCCGCACGCTCAAGTGCGGAGCCGGCAAACGGGCTGCTAATGTCTGGTGGGATACGCGTCACCGTCGAGTTCCCCGCACCGGCGGTCTGTCCCATCGCCGACCTCTCCGAGCGCGCGAACACCACCATCAGCGATGTCTCCACGAGCGTCGCGGCCGCCGACTCCGCGGACTGCGTCACGGAGTTCCTCGTCGACGCCGACGCCGTCCCTGAGGACTACGACGACCCGGTGTTCGAGTACGCCGACCGCCACCTCTACCGCGTCACGCACGAGGCCGACGCCGACTGCCCCTGCGTCTGCCTGGGCGAGTTCGACACGCCCGTCGACCGCTTCTTCGCGCACTCGGGCGACCTCGAGGTCGTCTTCCACGCCGAGAGCTTCGACCAGCTCCAGGCCATCGTCGGCGAGTTCCGCGACCGCTACCACGACGTCGACATCCAGCGCCTCGTCCGCGCGCCGACCGGCGGTGCCCCCCGCGACACGGTGTTCGTCGACCGCGGGAAGCTCACCGACCGCCAACTCGAAGTGCTCCAGACCGCCTACGACATGGGCTACTTCGCCCAGCCTCGCGAGGCCAACGCCACGGATATCGCCGACGAACTCGACATCTCACCCTCAACGCTCACCGAACACCTCACTGCCGCCCAGCGAAAGCTCTTCGCGGACGTCCTCGAAGAGGGGTCTTGACTGGCCTCGTTACGCTGCGAGCGGTCCGCTCCGCCCATCTGACTTAAACCCCCCTCGATACCGGGGTCGTACACTCCTCCCCCCGGAGTGCATTCTACGAAATATGAGTCAGAGTCAGCTGCCCGCCGGCATCCGCGACCGCGACGACGGCCCGACCACGCACACTGACGCCGACGACGTTCAGGACGTCCTCGACGCGCTCGACGACACCGACTGCCGGACGATCCTGGAAGCCACCCGGGACGCCACCCTCACCGTCAACGAGATTTCGGAGCAGTGCGACCTCCCCCAGTCGACGGCCTACCGCAAGGTCGACATCCTCGCGGACGCCGGCCTCCTCGAGGAGTCGCTGCGCGTGCGCCGCTCCGGCAAGCACGTCAGCGAGTACGACTGCGGCATCGAGGACGTCACACTCTCCGTCGACGCGAGCGGCGTCGCCCTCACCGTCGACCACACCAGCACCGACGCCAGCGCCACGTTCGCCAACTCTCTCTCCACCCAGACGAATGTCGCAGACGACTGACCAGCAGTTTGCGTCGCTGTTCGTCGACGTCACCGGCACGGAGACGATTACGGAATCCCAACACGACGCCGACCCCCGGCGCGTTGAAGCCGCCGACGAACGCGACGTCGCCGACTACGTCGCCGACGCTACCCGCGAGCACGGCCTCGACGACGCCATCGACGACCCTGAGACCGACAACTGACGCTCTTCCTACCGGCCGCGGCGCTGGCGAACTCGCGTGTACTCCGAACGACAGCAGCGCTGCTGTCGAGTGTTAGGTCAGCAGGATTTTGCGTGGGTGATGTCCCAGAGGGGATATCACCGTGCATCGCCGTTTTGCCTCCGCGGCTTCGCCGCGTCGGTGTTTGGTGGACTTCGTCCACCCTAGCGATGCGTGGGACCGGATTTGAACCGGCGAACCTCTACAGGACAGCGCCCTCAACGCTGCGCCTTTGGCCTAGCTTGGCTACCCACGCTCGCTACGTGCGTTTGCAATCCACCGTACCCGCCGACCAATTAAAACCCCTACGATTTGGCCGTCCCCTGCGAGTCGCCGACACGGAAACCGCTATGGGGCGCGCGTCCGAACCGCCGACCATGACAGACGGGTTCGCGCGGCGGCACGTTCGCTCGCTGACCGCGGTGCTCTCGGTGGCATCGCTCGCGCTCGTAATCGCCGCCGTCCGCGGGTTCGTTCCCGCGTCCGCGGTGCCGCACGCGCCGGACGCAGTCCTGCACGCGCTCCCGACCGTGAACGCCGCGCTCAGCGCAGCCGCCATCGGCACCATCACACTCGGCTGGCGCGCGATTCGGAACGGAAATATCAAGCGCCACAAGGGCGCGATGGTGGCGTCGACGCTGCTGTTCGCGCTGTTCCTCGTGTTCTACCTCTACCGCATCGTCGTCGAGGGGACCACTGGGTTTGCGGGCCCGAACGCCGTCTACACGTACGTCTACCTCCCGGTTTTGATTGTCCACATGGGGCTGGCGATGGTGTCGATTCCGCTGGTGTACTACGCGCTGTTGCTCGCGGGCACCCGCGAGATTCGCGAGATTCCGGCGACGAACCACGCGAAAGTCGGCCGCGTCGCGGCGTCGCTGTGGCTGGTGTCGTTCGCGCTCGGCATCGTGGTCTACCTCCTGTTGTACGTGCTCTACTGACGCCGACTCTGGACCCACGCGGGCGGTTCGACGGTCTTCGCGTTCGCCCACGTCACGTCGAGCGTCCGCCGCCCGACGGCCGTCGTCGTGTTCTGGTCGCGAACCGTGGACAGCGAGAGCACGCGCCCGCTCGCCGCGACTTCCAGCGTCGCGGCGTTCTGCGAGGGCGTGTCGTCGCTCAGCGTCGTCTCGTCGGCGCTCAGGGTTGTTACGGTCCGGCCGTGCTGGCGCTCGGTCCCGACGACCTCGAAGTTCAGCGATTCGAGCGCGCTCCGGAGGGGCTGTGCGCGGACGACACGTTCGACGACTATCGGTGCGTCGCCGCGGCGTTCGACGCGGACCGAGGTCTCGTTCTCGTACTCGATTCGCTGCAGCACCGTCGTCTCGTTGGCGTACACCTCGTAGCGCTCCGGCGCGGTTTCGTTCCCGCTGACGCGAACGCCCCACGAGACGACGTGTATCCGAGTCAGATTTGGCGTCGCGCGGGCCGTCGCGCTCGTCTCGACGGTCCGGGGTTCGCCGCCGATTCGTACTATCGTCGTGCCGTTTGACGTGACGACGGCGCCGTGCGTGGTGACGTGGTCGCTGTGCGCGTCGACGAGCGCGGACGCATTCGAGACGCCGTCTGCCGTCACGCCGGGCGGGTACGGTGTCGTGTCGGTCGAATCGTCGGGGAGGGGGGCCGGCCCCTGGCCGATACAGCCAGCAACCACTAACAGGACGACGACGGCGACGTGGAGGGCGGGCCGCATACTCGGCGGGTCGTTCCCCCGCATGAAAGTTGCTGTGGCGCTCAGTCGTCGGCGGACGCTTCGACGGGCGGTTCGACGTCGCGGTCGGTTGCTTCACCGGGGACGTCGTAGGGGTACTCGCCGGTCACGCAGCCCGCACAGAGGTCGGGTTCGGATTTGCCGATTGCAGTCGTGACGGCGTCCAGGGAGAGATACGAGAGGCTGTCCGCGCCGATTTGGTCGGCGATTTCGCCGGCGGTCTTGTCGGCGGCGATGAGTTCGTCGCGGGTCGCCATGTCGATGCCCATGTAGCAGGGCGCGCTGATGGGTGGCGCGCCGATGCGTACGTGAACTTCCTCGGCGCCGGCCTCGCGGAGGAGGTCGACGAGCTGACTGCTCGTGGTGCCGCGGACGATGGAGTCGTCGATGACGGTGACCGTGCGGCCCTCGACGGTGGACTTGATGGGGTTGAGCTTGAGGCGGACGGCCTGCTCGCGCGCTTCCTGCGTGGGCATGATGAACGTGCGGCCGACGTAGCGGTTCTTCATCAGGCCCTCCGCGAACTCGACGGTGGCGCCGTCGGCCTGGCCGGCCTCGGCGTACCCGGAGGCGAACGCGCGCCCGGAGTCAGGGACCGGCATCACGACGTCCGTGTCGACGCCGTTCTCCGCCCAGAGCTGGCGGCCGAGTTCGCGTCGCACCTCGTAGACGAGTTCGTCGTCGATGACGGAGTCGGGGCGCGCGAAGTAGACGTACTCGAAAAAGCAGTGCGCGGTGTTGTCGACTTCGACGAGCTGGTGGGAGTCGTAGCCCTCGCCGTCCTCGTGGAGGACGATTAGTTCGCCGGGGCGAACGTCGCGCACGAGGTCGCCGCCGAGCGTGTCGATGGCGGCGGACTCGCTGGCGAGCACGTAGCCGTCGTCGAGCTTCCCGAGGACGAGCGGTCGGTTGCCGAGCGGGTCGCGCACGCCGAGCACGGCGTCGTCGTGCATGATGGTGAGCGAGTACGACCCGTGGATGCGGTTCATCGTCGTCTCGACGGCGGCGACCAGGTCGTCGTCGAGGAGGTTGCGCGCGAGGTCGTGAGCGATGACCTCGGTGTCGCCGTCGCTGGTGAACGCGTGCCCGCTGCTGGCGAGGTCGTCGCGAATCTCGTCGGCGTTGACGAGGTTGCCGTTGTGGCTGAGGCCGAGCGCGCCGCCCTTGAACGAGACGGAGAACGGCTGCGCGCAGGATTTGTCGACGCTGCCGGCGGTCGGGTAGCGGACGTGGCCGATGCCGGCGCTCCCGACGAGGCCCTCGATGTCGGACTCGTCGAAGGCCTCGCCGACCAGCCCCATGCCGACGTGCTGGTGTTGCTGGAAGCCGTCGTGCGTGACGATGCCGGCGGACTCCTGGCCGCGGTGTTGGAGCGCGTACAGCGCGTAGTACGTCGGGAAGGCGGCGTCGCGCTCGGCGAGGGAGACGCCGACGACGCCGCACTTCTCTGTGGGATGGTCGAACTCGGGGCCGTCCTCGCGCCCGGGTGACATGGACGCTTCTACCCCGGCAGGCAGGGTAAAACTTCCGCAACCGTGTCGAACTCGCCGTGACACATGCTGGTTGTATGCACGAACGTGACTATTATGGCGTTGGCGTGCTATCGTTGACCAGGGGGTGGCGAAGCCTGTTCCCGCACGACGAGCGCGCACGCTCGGCGCTAATCGAGGATACGAAACGCAGAACGGTCGCGTCGCTACGGAGTCGCGAGAACCGCAGGAGAAACGGAGTCGTTAGTTGTCGCCGGTCTTGCCCTGCCAGTTGTAGCTCCGGCGCTTCGCGGACTTGCCGAAGCCACAGCTCGAGCAGACCTTCTTCTTCGTGTGGTAGGACTTCTCGCCGCAGCGGCGGCACTTCGTGTGCGTCGTCGTGTTCTTCTTCCCTTGGCTCGGGGTCCCAGCTCCCGTCATGGTTTGATGGTAACGACGTTGTCGCCACGGATAATCGTTGTGTCTTCGCCCTCCAGCACGATGTTCATGTGCTGGTCGTAGCCCGTGAGGACGCCGGTGAACTCTTCGCCGTCCTTGAGTCGGACCGTGACGGTCTCCTCTAGTGACTCCTCGAGTACGTCGAGTGGTCGGCCGCTCATACACCAACGGGCGCGTGTCGCGTCTATAAGCGTACCGGACCGCGCTCGTGAGCCGTGGCGACGCCCGCTGGCACCGCTGGCGTCCTCACACGTCCACAGCGAACGACTCCCGGTCGGCCTCGCGGACCGCGAACGCCGCCAGCAGGTCCGCGGCGTCCTCGACGTCCTCGGTGTCGACGACTTCCGCGGGCGTGTGCATGTACCGGTTCGGGATGCCCACCGCGACCGTCGGGATGCCGCTGCGCGCTCGGAAGAACGTATCCGCGTCCGTCCCCGTCGTCGTGGACATCGCCTCCACCTGCACGTCGATGCCTTCCGCGTCGCCGACTTCTCGGACCGCACGCGCCACTTCGGGGTGGCTCGACCCGCCACGAGTCACGGTCGGCCCGCCGCCCAACTCGACCTCGCTGGCGTGGTCGCTCGGATACGAGGGGTTGTCCGCGGCGTGCGTGACGTCCACGACGAGCGCGACATCCGGGTCGAGGTCGAACGCCACCATGCTCGCGCCCCGCGTTCCGAGCTCCTCTTGCACGGTGTTGACCGCGTACACTGTGCAATCCGCGCCCTGCTCTTTTGCGCGCCGGAGTGCTTCCGCCGCGACCCACGACCCCGTGCGGTTGTCGAGGCCGCGGCCCGCGATGCGCGTCCCCGCGAGGTCGTGGACGCCCGCCGCGAGCGTCGCCGGGTCGCCAACCTCCACGAGTTCGCGGGCGTGCTTGCCGTCCTCGGCACCGACATCGACGTGCTGCTCGGTGACGTCTGCCGGCTCGTCCTCGCCGGCTTCCCGGAGGTGAACCGCGGTCTGGCCGACGACACCGTTGACGGTGCCCTCGTCGGTGTGAACCGCGACCTGTGAGCCCTCCGTGACCGAGCGGTCGACGCCGCCCAATGGCCGCACGCGCAGGAAGCCGTCGTCGGTGATGGCGGTCACCACGAAGCCGAGTTCGTCGGCGTGACCGGCGAACGCGACCTCGGTGTCGCCGCCGTCGTAGACGGCGACCGCGTTCCCGTACGCGTCCGTGCGAACCTCGTCGGCGAACGCCTCGATATAGTCGACCCACACGCGCTGTCTCGCGGTCTCGAAGCCGGAAGGGCTGGGCGCGTCGAGCAAACGGCGTAGGAAGGCGTCTCGCGTCTCGTCCATACGGACACTGTCGAAGCCGCGGGCAAGAACCCTCCGGGAGCGCCGCGGCGACCCCACAACGGCTAAATGTGTTCTCGGCGAACTGACGAGTATGGGACTCATCGAGTTACACTTCCACGAGTCGGAGTTCGCGTTCTCACCGTCTGTGACCACGGGCGCCGGCGAGGAATCGGCGCTCGAGGCCGGTGACGAGAGCGAGGGCGACGACGAAGACATTGAGAGCATCGGCTGGAAGGACGAGGACGCGGAGTCGAGTAACGCCACCGGGCTGGGTGCGCTCGTCGCGCTCGTCGTCCTGGTCGTCCTCGCCGCGCTCGTCGGCTGGAAGCGCCGCGGTGGCGACGACGAGGACGTCGAACTCGAAGCGTAGGTCGCGAGCAGCAGAA
>CAXREU010000087.1:0-12975 GCA_964229715.1 Halobacterium sp. | reverse complement strand
CGACGGTCGTCTCGATGCGCGCGGCCTGCTGTTCGAGTTCGCGCGCCGCGGTGTCGGCTGCCTGCTCTTCGGCCGTGGATTCGGCGTCCTCGACGTAGTCCGCGCCCTCGCTGCCGATGCTCTCGCGCTCGGCAGCCGCGATTTCCTCGTCGTCGACAATGTCCAGTAGTACGACCTTCCCAGCGTCGTGGGCGGCTGCGATGCGCGCGCCCAGCATCGCGGTCTGCTCGGCGGTCTCGCCGCGCATCGGCACGACGACGTGGTCGTCGGCCTTCGTCGTCCGGTAGAGGTAGCGGGCGCGCTCCTCGTAGAACTCGCGGCGCCACAGCACGAACACGACCGCGACCAGCGACGCCGACAGCGCGACGGCGACGACGTACGCGAACTGCGCGGTGCCCGTGACGAGCACGAGCAGCGCCGTCGAGAACGCGGTCGGGAGCTCGAGGTCCAGCGCCCACGTCACGGCGGCGGTGAGGAAGACGCCGAGTGCGGCCGCGCCCGCGTCGAGCCCGATTGCGGACGTCGACACGCCGTACGCGAGCGCGGTGAGTTCGACGGCCCCCCACCCGCAGAGCGCGCCGACGGTCAGCCCGCCGACGAACGTCCGCGGGTCCGAGTAGCGACCCTCCGGTTCGGCGAACAGGGTGTACGTTCCCGACGCCAGCGGCGGGAACAGGAGGAAGGAGACGACCTCGACGGTGTTCGCGAGCAGCGTCACGAGCCCGACGAGCAGCGGCACGAACAGCAGTACGGAGACGTGGAGGAGGTTGCTCGTCGTCTCCAGCCACCGCCGGAACGAGCGGAGTTCGCGGCGCTCGACGCGGGCGGCGCGCCGCCGGGCGGCCGCGAGCCGCTGCAGCAACTCCGAGAGCATACGCACGCAGTCGGCGAGCCCGGCAGTGGGGTGTTTCGGCTGTGACTACGCGAGTCGCGTCACGGCGTCCAGCGCGATGTCGATGGCGCGCGCGACGTTGTTCTTCGCCTTCTCGGGGAGTTCGTCGTCGCTGTCAGCGCCCTTCTGGGTGCCGGCGACGAGGTTGCCGTCGACCGTGCAGATGGCGCCCGCGGCGAGGCCCTTGCGGCGCGCCAGCGAGAAGACGGTCGCGGCCTCCATCTCGACGGCGAGCAGGCCGGCGTCGTTCCAGTCGTCGACGAAGTCCTCGTCCTCGTTGTAGAACGCGTCGTCGCTCACAATCGGTCCCACGTGCACCTCCTCGCCGTTGGCTTCGGCGGAGTCGACGACGCTGGTGAGCACGTCGTAGTCCGGGACGGCGGGGTAGACGGCGGACTCGTAGCGCTTGCTCGTCCCTTCCTCTTTGGCGGCGCCGGTCGCGACAATCATGTCGCCGACTTCGATGTCCGCCTGGAGCGCGCCGATGGTGCCGACACGGAGGAACGTCTCCACGCCCACGCGGGAGAGCTCCTCGACGGCGATGGCTGCGGAGGGGCAGCCGATACCGGTCGAGGAGATAGTGAGGTCGACGCCGTCGTAGGTGGCGTTGACGACCTTGTACTCGCGGTTCTCGGCGACGACCTCGCTGTCGTCGCAGTGGCTGGCGATGCGGTCGACGCGGCCCGGGTCGCCGGGCAGCAACGCGATGTCGTGGACGTCGCCTTCCTCGATTAGCAGGTGGGGCTGTTTGGCCATGCCAGCGATTCGACGCTCGCGGAGAAAAAGAGCGGGGATTGCGGTCAGCGCGCGACACGGCGCGTCGTCGGTCGAACTTTTTGTACCGGGGCGAGGGAACCGAGCACCACGATGGCGGAGAAGCCGGACTCCACGGCGACACTCCGGTCGGCCTGCGAGGAGTCCCGAGCCGTGTTGGACCACGAAATCGACATCCTGAACGACATCGACGACAAGGCGATCTGGACGGTACGCACCGCCGTCATCATCGTCGGACTCGTCGTCTCGGCCGCGAGCATCGCCGGCAATCAGGGAGTTTCGCCGCCGTTGTCGGTGAAGGTCACGGCAGGCGCCGGCGTGGCGGTGTTGCTCGCGACGATGGGTTCGGGCGTGCTGACGTACTCCATCTCGGCACCCGAACCCGGGATTAGCGCCCAGTACCGGACCGCCGTACTGAACGAAACCATCTCCGAACGAGCGTGGCGACGCGAACTGCTCGAAGGGTACAACCGGTGGATTGCACAGATGCAGCTCGTCAACGAGAAGAACGGCTTCTACCTCTTCCTCACGCAGGTCTCGCTCCTGGTGGGTGTACTGCTACTGGCTGTCGCCGGAGGTTTAACAGTATGGAAGCTGTAGACGACTCCATGCCGATGACCGAACCACGGGAGTCCGGCGAAGAGTTCGGGGACGTGAAGCTGGAGCCCCATCGCTCGTACAAGGCTCCGGCAGCGGTTCGCCGGCTCGCGGCGAAACTCGGGTTCCGGTCGCCGAACGACCCCGCGACCGAGCGCGAATAACTGCGGCTCTCCTCGCGTTCGCTCCGAATCGGTTCTCTCGCTGTCCGCCGTGAGACAGTCGTCAGCTTCGGCAGCGTTCAACGAGCCACCAGTCCACGCGGTCGCTCGGATTCCAGCGCAGCGGGCCACTCCGCGTCGATGCTGGTCCACGACGCGCCCCAGTCCTCAGTCCGGATGAGCCCGCGGTTCGTCGCAGCGACGGCTTCTCCCGGTCCAGTCGTCGCGAGCACGGACGCGAGCAGCCCGTTCGGTCCCGGTAGGTCGTCGCAGCGCTCCCAATCAGCATCTGCGCCGTCCTTCCGGAAGACCGCGCTGCTGGCGGTGCCGGCGTCGTGCGCGCTACGCGGGCCGTTCGCGGCGGAGACGAGCACGCGCTCGGGGTCGGCGGGGTCACAGACGACGCTCCAGCAGTACGTGCGGTCGAGGCCAGCCTCCTCGGTGCGCCAGGAGTCACCGCCGTCATCGGTGACGTAGAAACCGTCGCCGGCGGCCGAATACGCGAGGCTCGGGCGCGTGTCGTGAGTCGCCCTCGAGTGCGTGTCGTACGGGCCGGACGCGACACGGTCGTGCCACGTCTCGCCGCCGTCCGGCGACCGGACGAGCGCGCCCGCTTCGACGGCGACGTAGAGGCGTTCGGGCGTGGGTTCGAGCCACCGGACGTGGTGCGTGGAGGGACGCGGTGGGAACGCCCAGTCGTCGCTGGACGGCAGGTCGGTGAGGCCGCCACATTCGGTGAACATCTCGCCGTCAGGCGCGTGGTAGACCGCGCTCGGCTCGGTTCCGGCCCAGACGCCCGACTCGTGGACGGCGACCGCGGTCACGTCACCGATGTCCGCGGCGCGCGTCCACGACTCGGGGTCGGCGTCGGACTGGCGGTAGACGCCGTCGCTGGTCCCGCAGTAGACGCCGAACGGGCCGGCGTCGAGACACTGCACGTCGCCGGAGTGAACCGTCCGGAGGCGGCCGTCGTCGAGCGAGAGCACGCGGTCGGGGAACGCCGCGAGGAGTCGCATACTACCAACTACGTCAGCCACCTACCTAAACGTGGGTTAGAACTGCTGGTCGAGGAACGCCTCGACTTCCGGGTACGTCGGCGCGGTGCGCGCGCCCTCGGCCTGAGCGGCGAGCGCGCCGCAGGCGTTCGCGAACTCCAGCGCGCGCTCGTAGTCGTCGGGGTGGTCGAGGAGGACGGCGATGAAGCCGGCCGCGAAGGCGTCGCCGGCGCCCGTCGTGTCGACGGGTTCGACGTCGAAGCCGGGGTGCTCGAACGAGCCCGCGGGCGTGTGGACGGTCGCGCCCGCCGCGCCGTGTTTCACAACGACGACGCGGTCACTGACGTCGGATTCGGCGTAGGTAGCGTCTTCCTCCAGAATTTCGAGGGCTTCCCGGTCGTTGACGAAGAGGACGTCGCAGCGCTCGATGGTCGCCGCGTAGTCGCGCGCGTCGAGGCGGCGGCCGGGGTCGAACGAGACCGTTGCACCGGCTTCGGCGGCGAGTTCGGCGATGCGCGTGGCGGTCTCGGGGCGCTGGCTGGTGAGGTGGACGTGGTCGGCGGCCCGGACGTAGTCGGCGTCGACGTCCGCGGGCGCGACGGCTTCGTTGGCGCCGTCGTTGCCGAGCACCATCACCTCGCCGTCGCCGTCCACGACGAGGTACTTCACGCTCGTCTCGGCGTCCTCGACGACGCGGAGGCCGTCGAGGTCGACGCCGACGCGGTCCAGTTCCCGGCGCGCGAGCAGCCCGTTTTCGTCGTCGCCGACGCTCCCGACGAGCCCGGTGTCGACGTCGAATCCCGCGAGCGCGACCGCGGCGTTGGCGGCGCTCCCGCCCCCGGAGCGGCGCTGCGAGACGATGCGGGCTTCGCCGTCGGGTTCGGGGAGGGCGTCGACGCGGAGCGTGACGTCCCAGTTGACGTGACCGGCGGCGACGACACGAACCATGGCCGGCGGTTGGGTCGGTCGCGCTAAAACCCTGCGGGATTCGCGGCGACGAACAACAGGACGTTGTGCGCGCCGGGGCCGAGGCCGACGGCGGCGACGACGGCGAGCAGGAGGTTCCCTTCGACGGGGTCCTCGCGGACGTACTCGGCGAGCAGGAGGACGACCGCGGCGCCGAGTGCGGTCTTCACGAGGACGAACAGCCAGCCGACGCCGATAATCGAGGCAGTGGGGAGTTCGGCGGCGGCGTGCATGATGGCGGCGGAGAGCGGCGTCTGCTCGCCGAAGCCGAGCACGTCCACGCCGACCGCGGTGGAGGTGCCGTCGAGGACGTGCGCGAAGACGGCGAGTGCGCCCGCGGCGCCGACGGCGGCGACGTCGTCCGGTCGCAGTCGCTCGACCACCCACCACGTGACGTGTCCGATGACGGCCGCGGCGACGATGGCACCGAGCGGCCACGCCAGCGTCAGCGTGTCGTTCGCGAGGCCGTAGCCGACGGCGGCAGCGGTGGGGAAGACGGCGAGCACGCCGCCGAGAGCTGCGGTGGCGAGCAGCGGGCGAGCGGTGCGTCGCGCGGCGAGCCACGTCGCGCCCGCGACGGCGAACGTCGTCGCGTAGACAGTCGGAGAACCGAAGAAGGGCGCGACTGTGCTGGGGTAGAGGTCGAGTTGGAAACAGACGTACAGCGTCGACCCGAGCACCATCCACGGGGCGAACGCGAGGACGGTGCGGTCGGTGACGGGCGGCGTTTCGCGGACGAGCAGCCACCCGACCGCGAGCACGGCGGCGGCGACGACCGCGAGGTACGGGAGCGACGGAAGCGCGAACCCGGAAGGCAGGACCATACCGAGACGGTGGACGCGCCGCGTGAAAACCTTGTTATTCCTCGGCCCAGGGCTCGCTGGTGCCCTCGCCGTACAGCTCCCGCATCAGCGTGACGACGCTCTCCGGGGGGAACTGGCCGCGCTCGGTGACGATGGCGTCGACGTAGCGCGGCGGCGTCACGTCGAACGCGGGGTTCTCCACGTCCGGATCCCCCATCTCCGCGCGCTCCTCGTCGCTGAGGACCTCGGTCTCGTCGCGCATCTCGATTTCGACGGTGTGGCCAGTGAGCGTGTCGGGGTGGAGTTTCAGCGTCTGCGCCGCGACCATCACGGGCACGCCGCGCTCGCGGGCGGAGACGGCGAGCATGCTGGTGCCGATTTTGTTGACGACGGAGCCGTCGGCGGCGATGGAGTCCGCGCCCACGAGCACGTGGTCGACGTCGTCGAGGTAGCGCCGCGCGGCGTTGTCCACGACCATCGTCACTGGGACGTCCCACTCGCGGAGCTGTTTCGCGGTGATGTGGCCCTGCTTGCGCGGGCGCGTCTCCTTGACGACGGCCTCGATTTCCTTGCCGTCGTCGAGGGCGGCTTCGACGCACGCCAGCGCGTCCGTGGAGTGGCAGTGCGTCATGATGGTGTCGCCGTCCCGCAGGCGGTTCGCGCCGATTGCGCCGAGGTCGTCCTGCGCGCGGTCCAGTTGCGTGCGGAAGCGTTCGGCCGCCTCGACGGTGGACGCGCGAAGGTCCGCCACCGAGTCGCCATCGACCTCGTTGAGCACGTAGCGGAGCGCGTTCGGCAGGCTGACCGCGGTCGGGCGGGTGTTCCGCAGGCGGCGCGCGGCCGCCCGGAGCTCCTCGCGGAATCTCGCGGGCGTGTCGGCGTCGCTGTCGCGGGCCTGCGCTTCCAGCGCCTCCGCGGCGGCGCGCGCGATGGTCGCGGCGCCCCGGACTTCCATCTCCGCGATGTCCTCGGCGGTGGTCTCGACCTCCGGTGCGAGCATGCCCCCCGATTCGTGCCGCGGGTAAAAGGGGTTGGCGTCCACCGGCCGACTTTTCACGCCGCGCCGCGTCGCCTCGCGTATGAACCGCGAGGAGCTCGCCGCCCGCATCGACCACACCGTGCTCGGTCCCGTGACGACGCCCGCCGACGTCGAGCGCGTCGTCGAGGAAGCCACCGAGTACGGGATGAACGTCTGTATCCCGCCGTGCTACGTCGCCGACGTGCGGAGCTACGCGCCCGACGACCTCACGGTCGCCACAGTAATCGGGTTCCCACACGGCCAGCACGCCACAGAAGCGAAGGCCAGCGAAGCCGAACTCGCCCACGAAGACGGCGCGGACGAACTCGACATCGTCACGAACGTCGGCCGCCTGAAGGCCGGCGAGCTGGACGCCGTGCGCGAGGACCTCGAAGCGGTCGTGGACGCCACGCCGCTGCCCGTGAAGGTCATCATCGAGACGCCGCTGCTCGACGACGCTGAGAAACACGACGCGTGCCAGGCCGCGAAGGACGCGGGCGCGGACATGGTGAAGACCGCGACCGGGTTCTCCGACGGCGGCGCGACCGTGCCGGACGTCGAGCTGATGAGCGAGTACCTCCCCGTGAAGGCCAGCGGCGGCGTCGGCGACTACGAAGACGCGCAGGCGATGTTCGACGCGGGCGCCGAGCGCATCGGTGCCTCCTCGGGCGTGAACATCGTGGAGACGTTCGACGAGTAGGCAGTCCTCGCCGTGAGCATCGCCGCCTATCGTCGTACTTTTGGCCGCGGGCGGCCAACGATTGGGTCAACGCATGGCCCAGTACCACATCGAGACGTACGGGTGTACCTCGAACCGCGGCGAGAGCCGCGAAATCGAGCGACGCCTCCGCGACGCCGGCCACCACAAGGTCGAGGGGGCCGACGAGGCGGACGTCGCCATCCTCAACACCTGTACGGTGGTCGAGAAGACGGAGCGCAACATGCTCCGGCGGGCCGAGGAACTCGAAGACGAGACGGCCGACCTCATCGTCACGGGCTGCATGGCGCTCGCGCAGGGCGAGGAGTTCGCCGACGCGGATGTCGACGCCCAGGTCCTGCACTGGGACGACGTGCCCGAGGCCGTGACGAACGGCGAGTGCCCGACGACGACGCCGGACGCCGAACCCATTCTGGACGGCGTCATCGGCATCCTCCCCATCGCCCGCGGCTGCATGAGCAACTGCTCGTACTGTATCACGAAGCAGGCGACCGGGCGCGTGGACTCCCCGCCCGTCGAGGAGAACGTCGAGAAGGCGCGCGCGCTCGTCCACGCCGGCGCCAGAGAAATTCGAATCACCGGCCAGGACACCGGGGTCTACGGCTGGGATAACGGCGAACGCAAGCTCCCCGAGCTGCTCGAACGCATCGCCACCGAAATCGAGGGCGACTTCCGCGTTCGCGTCGGGATGGCCAACCCCGGCGGCGTCCACGGCATCCGGGAGGAGCTCGCGGAAGTGTTCGCCGAGCACGACGAAATCTACAACTTCCTGCACGCGCCCGTGCAGTCCGGCAGCGACGACGTGCTCGAGGACATGCGCCGCCAGCACGAGGTCGAGCAGTACGTCGACATCGTGGAGACGTTCGACGACTACCTCGAGGAGTGGACGCTGTCGACGGACTTCATCGTCGGCTTCCCCACGGAGACCGACCACGACCACGAGCAGTCGATGGCGCTCCTGCGGGAGACCCGCCCGGAGAAAATCAACGTCACGCGGTTCTCCAAGCGCCCCGGCACCGACGCCGCGGACATGAAGGGGCTGGGCGGCCAGACGAAGAAGGACCGCTCGAAGGCGATGACCGACCTCAAGATGGACGTGGTCGGGGACGCCCACGAGGAGATGGTCGGCACCGAGCGCGACGTGCTCGTCACCGAGCAGGGGACCGGCGACTCCGTGAAGTGCTACGACGGCAGCTACCGGCAGATTATCGTCCAGAACGCCTCCGACTACGGTCTCGAACCCGGCGACTTCGCGACCGTTGAGGTCACCGGCCACCAGACCGTCTACGCGTTCGGCGACCCCATCTGATTCTCACGCGCTCAACTGTCCCGCGGACCGCCGCGCGGCGTACTCGATGCCGACAGTGAGTGCCGTCGCCGCCAGCAACAGCGGCCCGACGAGGAGCACCCACACCCAGAGGACGTCCGTCTCGCCGCCGATGCGGAGGAAGAAGTACCACGTCGCGGCGACGCCGGCGAACACCGCGACTGGGCCGGCAGCGAGCCGCCAGCGCGCGAACGCGTACGCGGCGAACCCGACCTGTGCGACGAGGACGACGAACGCGAGCACTAGCCACCCCGCAAGCAGATGCAGACCGCCGTAGTCCGGGAACGGGTACGTGGCCCAGTACCGGACGGCCCACCACAGCCCCAGCGACGCGGCGGCCACGGGACCGCCAACGAGCGCGGCGGACCGTCGGGGCGGCCGGTCAGTCGCGCGTACGGTCGCGAGCGCGGCGGCGAGCCCTGCGCTGACCGCGACGGCGACTGTCGCGGCGGTGCTGCCGAGGACCGGCCACGGCTGTCCGGGCATGTGCGTCCGGTCGCGGCGACGCCACTTGACGGTGCGGGCGTACTCGCAGTTGCCGCGAGCGCTACCGTTTCGTCTGGACGTTCGTGCTCCCGCACTCGGGGCATTTCGTCATGGACCCGAGCGTCGGGTGCGTCCCGGACTCCCAGTTTCCGTTCGGCGGTTCGGTGCGGCCGCATTCGAGACACTGGAGCTGTCGGGCCTCGCTCATGCGTGGCGGTTCGACGGGAGCGCTGAAAGAAGTTCCTGCCGTCACGACCCCGTGACGAGGCCTCCGTACGCCCGAGCGGGTCGCTACTCGGGGCCGTCGGCCTTCCATTCGCCGAGCTCCTTCGGGTCGACGTGGACGAACACGTCGTCGACCTCCGGAATCTCGCGCACCGACTCGATGATTTCGGTCTCGATGTCGTGGGCCTCGTAGAGGCTCATCTCGCCCTCTACCTCGACGTGGAGGCTGACGTCGACCTCGGGGCCGACGTAGTGGGCGACGACGTCGTGGGCGCCCTCCACTTTCGGGTGGGCGAGCGCGCGGTCGAGAATCTCTTCGCGGAGGTCCTCGGGAGGTGCGGCGCCGACGAGGTAGTTGACGTTGTCGCGGACGATTTCGTAGCCCGTGTAGAGGATGCCGAGCGCGACCACGAGCGCCGCTACCGGGTCCAGAATTGGGTAGCCGGCGGCGGAGCCGAGGACGCCCGCGAGTGCCGCGCCCGCGGTGAGGATGTCGTTGCGGTTGTCGAGCGCGGTCGCGCGAATCGCCGGCGAGTGGTAGCGCTCGGCGACGTCCAGACAGTAGTAGTAGAGTGCGTACTTCCCGACGGCGGTGCCGGCGAGCACGACGACGCCAGCGAGCCCGGCGCTGCGGCCGTACGTGCCCGCGAGCAGGGAGGTCGACGCCGACCAGATGACGGCGGCACCGGCCGCGAGCACGCCGACGGCGACGAACAGCGAGACGAACGGCTCGATGCGCTCGTGGCCGTGCGGGTGCTCGAAGTCCGGCGGCTGCGTGGTGAGGTAGAGACCGCCGAGCACGACCAGCGAGTACGCGACGTCTGCGAGGCTGTTGACCGCCTCGGAGCCGACCGCGATGCTGCCGGTCGTCCACCAGACGGCGGCTTTCGCGGCGACGAGGGCGAGATTCGCGGCGAAGACGACGCCGCCGACCCGCCGGACCGCGCGTCTCCGGTCCATCGACACGACCTACCCCGCCCGGGTGGTTCGGTGTTTCGATTCAGTCGAAATTCAGAAATGGCGCGCCGGAGTCCGTCTCGACGGCAGCAGGGTGGGCGGCGAACGCCTCGTGGAGGCGGTCGTAGGACTCGTCGAGGGCTTCCACGATGACCTTCGTGTCGCTGATGACGGGCATGAAGTTGGTGTCGCCGCTCCAGCGCGGCACGACGTGGGTGTGGAGGTGGTCGTCGATGCTGCCGCCGGCCGCGCCGCCGCCGAGGTTGAGGCCGGCGTTGAAGCCGTCGGGCCCGAACGCGTCGTCGAGCGCGTCGAAGGTCGCCTGTTTGAGGCGCGCGTGGCTGAGCAGCGTCTCGGCGTCGAGGTCGGTGTAGTCGCCGGTGTGTGCGTGCGGGATGACCATGCAGTGCCCGGGGCTGTACGGGTAGTTGTTCAGCATCACGAACGCGTGCTCGGCGCGCGCGACGACGAGGTGGTCGCGGTCGTCGCCGCGCTCGGGGTACTCGCAGAACACGCAGTCGACGTCCTCGTTCTTCTCCTCGCGTTCGACCCACTCGATGCGCCACGGCGCGAACACCTGGTCCATGCGTGGGAGTTGGCGGCCCGCGTCAGGTGCTTTTCGGTGCCGGGTATGTTAACTGTTCACATTTACCGCTTTGGTCGGTTATTTACTGTCGGCGACTAGACTTACGAATGGAGTGGTCCCCATGGCCAGCAAGACTCCACAGGCCGACGCGATGGCGGAGCCGTGTCAGAACTGCGGGTACGAGACCCCACACGCGGTCACCATCGAACTTCGCGCGGAAAGTGCCGGCGACAAGAACGCGGCGTTCTCCCGAGAACCCTATCGGGTGGCGACCTGCCGCGAGTGCGGCGAGGTGCGCGCCGAGCGAATGAACGACGCCTAGTTCGTCGTGACTTCGCAGCCGTCCTCGGTGACGATGAGCGTGTGCTCGTCCTGACTGACGAGCGCGCCCTCGTTCTCCTTCAGTACCGGGTACGACCGGACGATGTCCGCCATTTCGAGGCGGCGCAGGCTCATCTCCGCGCGCGGCGCGTCCAGCCACCGCGCCGCGAACGGCAGTCCGTCGAACTGTTCGAGGTCGTCGAGGAGCTGGCGCGCGCGGCGGTCCCGGACGCTGCCCTCGCCGACGACCTCGTAAATTTCGGTATCCGTCCCCTCCGAGACCTTCCCTGTGCCGTCCGTCGCGAACGGCTCGATAGCGAGCACGTCCCCGACCTGCAGTTCCGTGCCGGACTCGACCGAGCGGTTCGGCACGTTCGGCCCCGTGTGCGCGTCGTAGACGTCGACGCCGTGACCCGTCAGATTGACCACAGGATTGTAGCCGTACGCCTCGATGACGTCCTGAATCTCGGCGCCGATTTCGCCCGTGTGAACGCCCGGCGCCACGGCGTCGATGGCGGCGTCGAGGGCTTCCTCGGCGGCCTCCACGAGTTCGGGGTTTCCGGACAGGTCGACGGTCGTCGCGGCGTCCGCGATGTGGCCGTCGACGTGCACGCCGACGTCCAGACACACCATCTCCTCGCCGAACTCCGTGTCGTCGTCCGCGCCCGGCGCGGCGTGGCTGGCCTCCTCGTCGACGCTGATGTTCACGGGGAACGCCGGCTCGCCGCCGAGTTCGCGGATGCGCTCCTCGGCGAACTCCGCGACCTCCAGTTGCGTGACGCCGACCTCGACGCGGTCGGCGGCCTCCTCCATCACGTCCGTCAGAATCTCGCCGGCTTCCACGTACTTCTCGTACGCCTCGGAGCCGACTTCGACGCTGTCTGCCATGCACTAAACTTGGCCCGAACGCGGGAAAGAGGTTGCGGGATTGCAGTCGACGCCCGAAACGGGGAGTCTCGTGTCCGAGCGTGGGTGCAACTCCCGCCGCTCGGTAGTTGCTTCCGTACCGCTCGCGGGTCGCTTCGCTCCCCGCTCGCGATAACGAGGTCGTTCACTACGTTCGCGACCTCGCCGTCTGCATCTGCTCGGAGTTGAACGCCTCCCCGACCGTCCCGTCGCTCCCGAGCACGATGACGCCCGCCGACGCCCCCGTGACCTCGCCGAACTCCGCGCTGGCGCGGTCGGCCGCTGCCTGCGCGTCCAGCCCGGACTCGAGGTGGCGGACGGCGCGCCGCGTCAGCGTTGCCTTCGCGATGTCCTCACCCGCACCGGTCGCGGAGGCGGCACCCGCGGGCGCCGCGTAGAACCCCGCGCCGATTTGCGGGACGGCGCCGACGCGGCCCGCGAGCGCGAGCCAGCGGCCGCCCGTCGACGTCGCCGCAGCCAGTTTCTCCCCGTCGAACGCGACCGCACCGACGGTGTCGTGGTCCTTCTGGTTCCGGCTCTCGCGGTCCTTGCTCGCGGCGCTACCGCTCGCTCGTTCCGTGGCCTCACTCCGTTCGGCCACGCGCTCTCCGAATTTGTCCTGAATCCACTCCAGGTGCTCGAGTGGGCTGCCCTCCGGGTGGTCGTCGAGGGCCTCCCACCGCTGTCGGGTGTCCTCACTCCAGAGGTCGCACTCCACGTCGATGCCGACGTCCGCGGCAAAGTCGACGGCGTGGACGCCGTTCAGGAGGACGTGAGGCGTCTCTTCCATCACGGCGCGCGCGACCGAGACGGCGGCTTCGACGCCGGGCATCGACGCCGCCGCGCCCGCCGCTCTATCGCTGGTCATCACGCCCGCGTCCGTCCGAATCACGCCGTCGGACTGGACCGCGCCGCCCGTCCCGGCGTTGAATCGCGCGTCGGCTTCGAGCACGCGAATCGCGGCTTCGACCGCGTCCACAGGGTCGGTCTCGCTCGCGCCCGCGTCGGCTGCCTCGTCGAGGGTCGCCTGTCGCGGCACCGGTTCGTCCACGCTCGTGCCCGCGCCGCCGTGTACGATGACCTGCATACGCCGACCTGCCGGGCCCGGACGCTTAGTGTGCCCGGATTCGGGCAGCCTACCGCGGGAATGCGGCGGTCCGAAGGCGAACTACGTTGTGTGTTGACGTGCCCGCGCGAAACAGCAGTCCTTTTAGGCGCATCGGATGACCTGCATACGACTATG
>CAXREU010000086.1:0-22415 GCA_964229715.1 Halobacterium sp. | reverse complement strand
GCTGTACGACTTCGAGACGTCGGTCGCGCGCAGCATCAGCGCTGCACCCCGCTGTCGCCGAGCCGCACGACAATGGCGTTGACCGTCAACACGACTGCGACCAGGATTGCGCCGAGCACCATGGCGGTGTCGTACTGGCCCTGCCGGGCTTCGAGCTGGATGGCGGTCGTCAGCGTCCGCGTCTTCGAGATGCCGCTCGCGCTCGTGATGTTCCCCCCGACGATGAGAACGGACCCGACTTCGCTCACGGCGCGGCCGAACCCGGCCAAGACCGCCGTCGCGATGCCGTACCGCGCCTCTTTGAGGACGACCAGCGCCGCGTCGAGGTGCGTGCCACCGAGGACGCGGGCAGCGTCGCGGATGTCGTCGTCGACGCCAGTGATGGCCGCGAGGCTAATCGCCGTAATCGGTGGCGTCGCCAGCACGAACTGCGACATTATCATCGCCTTCTTGGTGAAGATGAGGTCAAGCTCCCCGAGCGGCCCCTGATTCGAGACGGCGAACAGGACAACGAGCCCGACGACGACGCTGGGGAAGCCCATCCCCGTGTTGATGACCGACTTCACGAACTGCTTGCCGGGGAAGTCGGTGAACCCCATGACGATGGCGACGGGGATGCTGAACAGCGTGCTCAGCGTCACCGCGGTGAGGCTCACGTACAGCGAGACGTAGATGATGCTCCAGACGTACCCCTCCCTGAACGGGAGGTCGAGAAAGGCTGGTAGTAGCGGTGCGGCTACTTCGAGGGGCATGCTCACTCGTTCGAGGAGTCGCTACTCCACCCTTCCGGAACGTACTGCTGGAAGTTGGGGTCCTCGGAGACCGCTTCCGGGAAGAACAGCTGTTCCCCGTTCATCTGGTAGTCTGAGATGGCGTTCTGGGCGCCGGGACTGGTAATCCACCCAATGTACGCCATCGCGAGGTCGTAGTTCGCGTTCTCGTGCACGCCGGGGTTGACCGCCAGAATCCCGTACGGGTTCGCGAGAATCTCCGGGCCGTCCTCGATGGGGCCCTGCACGAGAATCGTGAGGTCGATTTCCGAGCGCTGGGAGATGAACGTCCCGCGGTCCGAGAGCGTGTACCCGTCCTGCTGGTTGGCGTTGTTCAGCGCCTCGCCCATCCCGGCGCCGATTTCCTGGTACCAGTTGCCGCCGGGTTCGACACCGGCGGCCTCCCAGAGGTTCATCTCCTTGGTGTGGGTGCCGGAGTTGTCGCCACGGGAGATGAACGTCGCCTCCGCCTCGGCGATGGCGGCGAGCGCCTCGGTCGCTGAGCTCATGCCCTGGATGCCGGCCGGGTCGCTCTCCGGGCCGACAAGGACGAAGTCGTTGAACATGAGGTCGCGGCGATTGATGCCGTAGCCGTTGCGCATGAACTCGTCTTCGAGGCCGCGGGCGTGGACCATCACCACGTCGGAGTCGCCGTTTCGGGCCGACTCCAGGGCCGCACCAGTCCCTTGCGCGACCGCGTCGACGGACACGCCGTACATCTCCTCGAAGGCGGGGTGAATCTCGTCGAGCAGCCCCGTGTCGTAGGTGCTCGTCGTCGTCGTGAGCGTCAGGGTTTCCCCAGCCACGTCCGGCTGGTCGCCGCCGCTGCCGCCCGTAATCTGGCTGCAGCCAGCGACGCCCGCGACTGCGCCCGTGCCCAGTGCTGCGAGGAACTTCCGTCGTTGTATCGACATGGAAACACCGTTGAATTGACACGGCATATAGCTTTCCCACGCGAGTGAGCGGTACCAATCACATGCACCGGACACCAGGCAACGCAGAGCAGACACCAACAGAGCCGGTTATACACCTATGGAGCACAGAATATCGTGCTACCCGGGAGTGAGATTCGATACCCAGAAGCAGTTACGTCAGGCTGGACGAAGCCCACTCGCGAATCGCCGCGTTCGCTCCGCAGAGAAGCGGGCGCGACGGGGACCAGTAATACGCTGTGGCGAAACCGAGATGCCAACTATCGGAGGAAGCACGGCATCGCTTCATCCGCAGTCGTGGCAGTCCCCGAAGGTATATCTAACCGCCCGCGCCGTACACACGTATGTCAAACCGGGAGGACGAGAAACCGGACCTGACTCGTTCTTGTTCGCTTTCTCGCCGCCACGCACTCGCGCTCGGTGCAGCAGCGATGGGCGGGCTCGCAGGCTGTAACAGCGTATCGACGAGTGGAGAGCCCTCAGCGACCGAAGCAACCGACGACGACTACGAGCGGACCATTACGGTTCGAGACGTATCGATAGGCAGCGCCGAGTTCGATGCACTCCTCGTCGGGAGTATCGTGGAACACGACGAGGTGGAGGTTACAATCCGTGCCTACACGAGCCCGAACCTCGACCGAGAAAACTGGACGCAGGTCGGCGAGACGACCGTCACGCAATCAAGCAGGGCCGCGACACACTCGATTGATTGGGACCTCTCGCTCGGGTACGCTCAGAACCTGCGGTTCACCGTCGAGATGTTGTCGCCCGAAGCAGAATCGGAGGAAGCCGTCAACACCGAATTCTCGTCCACTGAGCAAGAGCGAGAGTCGGAGACCGAGAGACCCAGAAAGACCATCGTTCCGTTCTATAATGCCGCCAGAGACACGGAGATGGTTCTGCTGGAGCCCCCAGCCACACCGGAAGGCGACTGGGCGTACTCCGACCCGTTCTATAAGACGGACTTCTGGTTCGACTCCCCCGACGAGAGCCCGTTCGACACGTCCGAGGTCCCCGAAGACGAGTACGACCGGGACTGGTACGACTACCGGAACATCACGATGACAGCACTCATCCGGTTCCCCAATTACGAGAACATCACCGAATTCGAGGGGTCAGAGGAGGATGCGCCGACTCACTCCCCTGCGTTCGATTGGGCAATTGTTAATCTGACACTCGATGCGTGGGAAATTATCGAGGCGGTCCGTTGGAACTCTATCGCAACAGCCCGAGTCGAAGACGGTCTAATGTCAATAAGTGATACGGAAGGCGCCCTAGAATATTCAGGTAGTACAAGCAACCCGTCTCGGGAACTAGAAGTTGACGCCTCTTCACAGGCAGACCCTTACAGTGCATATGCTATCACACGCTATGCAGAAGGGTTCGGTGAGACGAGCCCCCTACTGATGAACGGCTCTCGGCCATTTTCAATCAGAGCTGCTAATGAACTAGAAAATGTGTTTGATAATCCAAGCTTCAATACGATCAATAACAAAGAGTTCCACAAAGCCATCGCTCTGCAAGTATTTGTCGGACATAATCCATTCGGCTTTGCAACTGGTGAGTATGTTGGAACGCCTGAAGAAACCCTGAATAACTGGTATCAAATCAGCACAGGGCAACGAGACTCTTCGGGAATGTGTCAAGACGCAACAGCAATGTACGGCGGGATTGCAGTTCACTTGCTCGACTCGACGTACGGCATCGTCGGTATGCAGGGCAATGTCGGCTACCACATCATGGGCGGCTTGCTCGACTTAGAGAAGTCGGAACGGCCGTACGAAGTCTGGCCCGAACACCCCTCCCCAACTGCTTCTGGCGTGTTCACGTTCGAGACGGACTACGGAACCGTGAGCCCCGTCGAGTGTACCTATCCCGACCCGACAATCGGCTGGAAGACCTCTGACGGGAGCGATTACGAACTGCTCTCGTACTTGTCGAGTACGAGTGTGCTCAGTCATATCCCAATCAACAGTAGCTATGAGCCAGATGCGAATGGAACGACGCACACAGCCGGTGCAGACGCTGAAATCCCGTGGAAGTACCACGAAGAAAACACGGTTATCGATGACATCGAGAACTTCCGCGCGTCCTGATTTAAGTCTGGAGTTGGCATTCGCGCGGCTTCGCCGCGCGATTCACTCGCACGAGCGAAGCGAGTGCGAGAACGTTTTTAGCGTAGATTTTTACGAGGAGAGGTTCCCGCAGCGAGCGAAGCGAGCGAGGAAACCCGACGAAGTAAAAAGGTACACGGGCGCGAAGGGATTTGAACCGGAGGAAGACGGACCGCTCGCTACGCTCGCGGTTGCGACTTCCAGGGTTCAAATCCCGCCGTTCACTCCGTCATCGCACGGCCAGCGACAGACCCGTCGCTGGCCGGTGCGAGTGTTCTGAGAAGCGGGCGCGAAGGGATTTGAACCCCTGACATCTTGGTCCGGAACCAAGTGCTCTGTCCGCTGAGCTACGCGCCCTCGGCGTGTGGTAGCGGGGGCGACGGTATAACGGTTGTGAGTCCGAGGCGGTCAGGCGGCCTCGGGCTCGTCGGTGTCGACGAGCGTCTGTTTCCACGTGCCGCGCACGAACCACGCGGCGGCGATGATGGCGCCCGTGATGTTCCCAAACGCCATCCCGACCCAGATGCCGGTGGCGCCCCACGCGAGCACGAACGCGAAGAGATAGACCGTGAGGACGCGACCGAGCCACAGCGTGACCATCGAAATTACCATCGCGGTCTTCGTGTTGCCGGCGCCGCGGAACGCCCCGAGTAGAACCTGAACGACGCCGACGAAGACGAACTCGACGGCCCGGATGCGGACGTACGTCGACCCGTACTCGACGATGGCGGCGGCGTTCTCGGCGCCGGGGCTGAGGAACACCGCGACGATTGGCCGTGGGAAGATGGCGGCGACGACGGCGACGGCGAAGAGGACGCCGGCCGCGACTTTCGCGGCGAGCCAGACGGCGCGCTCGGCGCGCTCGGGCTGTTCCGCGCCGAGGTTCTGGCCGACCATCGTGTTGGTGGCGCGGCCGAGGCCCATCGCGGGCAGGAACACCAGCGAGATGAGGCGGTTACCGAGGCCGAACGCGCCGACGACGGCGGGCGCGAACGACGCGACCATCGCGGTGAGCGTGATCATCGCGAGCGCGCTCGTGGACTGCTCGGCGGCGCTGGGCGTGCCGACGCGGACGATGCGGGAAATCATCGAGAAATCGGGGGCGAACTGCGACAGCGAGATGTCGGGGCCGGCGTTCGTGAAGAAGAGCACGTAGACGCCGATGACGGCGGCGACGAGGCGCGCGAAGATGGTGGCGACGGCGGCGCCCGCGATGCCCATCTCGGGGAACACCCACCATCCGAAGATGAGGAACGGGTCGAGGACGACGTTGATGGCGACGCTGACGAACATCACGCGCATCGGCGTGCGGGTGTTGCCGTAGCCGCGCATCAGCGCGGAGAACACGAAAAAGCCGAACAGCGCGGGCATCCCGAGGAAGAACACCTCCATGTAGTCGCCGGCCAGCGGCACGACGACCCGTGCGGTCTCGGCTTGCGCGGGCAGCAACGCGAGCATGTCCCGCGTGACGAAGTGGCCGACGACGCCGAGGAGCGTCGAGATGGCCACGACGAAGCCCAGCGTCTGGGCGGCGACCTTCCCCGCGGAGCCCTCGCTGTCGGCGCCCGTGAACTGCGCGACGAGGATGGACCCGGCGGTCGTGAACCCGCCACCGACGGAGATGAGGAAGAACACGAGCGGAAACGCGAGGCTGATGGCGGCGACGGCGTTCCCGGACAGTCGGCCGAGCCAGAACGTGTCCGCGAGGTTGTACGTCACCTGGAGGAGCTGGATGACGACCATCGGCCACGCGAGCCGAATCATCGGGCCGACGAGGTCGCCTTCGGTGATGCTGCTCGTCGAGCGGGTTTCGGGCACTACAGGCCCTCACGCAGCGGCCCGTTTTGAAAACTCCGGCTCGCAGAAAGCCGGCAAACCGCACGCGTTGCCGGGATTTGTCGGGGAACGCGAGAAGAACGATGACCGTCGGCTACGGCGTCTCGTCGGTCTCCAGCGAGAACTCCGCGGTCGGGTGCGCGGTACACGTTAGCATGTACCCCTTCTCCATCTCGTCGTCGCTGAGCGTCTCGTTGTTCGTGTGCCGGACGAAGTCGTGGGAGTCCTCGCCGCTGGCGACGCGGCCACCACACGACAGGCACTGGCCCTGACGGCAGGCGTACGGGAGGTCCCAACCCTCCTCTTCGCCGGCGTCGAGGAGGCTCTCGTTGTTCGCGACCTCGATGGTCTCGCCCTCCTTGACGAACTCGATTTCGTAGTACTCGACCTCGTCTTCCGGGATGGACTCGGGGTCGAAGCCTTCCTCTTCCTCGCCTTCCTCCTCGAGTTCGCCTTCCGCAGCGCCGCCCGCGACTGCGCCGGCGCCGCCGCCACCGCCGATAGAGCGGTTGTACGGCTCCGGGAAGTCGGTCTCCGGAACCGTCGAGGCGCGCTGTTCGAGGACCTCGCTGGCGATGTCCTCGGGGACGGGCTTCGGCGTGCCCTTCAGGAAGTGGAGCCCAACGAGCGTGAGCGCCATCCCGAGGCCGAGCAGCAGCCCCAGTGTGTTCACCATGCCCGGCGGTACGGAGAGGTTGCTTAACAGTATTGTGATTGCTCACCGCCCCGCTCCGAGCGAGTTTTGAGGGGGTGGTACGAATCCCGGGCATGGACGTCGCGATACTGCTGTACGAGGGGTTCGACGAGCTGGACGCGGTCGCGCCTTACGAGGTGTTCCGAACGGCCGCGGACTACGGTGCGAACCTCGACGCGAGCCTGCAGACGCTCGTCCCCAGCGACAGCGTAACCGCGAGCCACGGCCTCCGCGTCGAACCCGACGACGTGCTCATCGGCACGCCCGACCTCGTGCTCGTTCCGGGAGGAGGGTGGAACAGTCGCGGCGAGCGTGGGGCGTGGGCGGAAGTCCAAGACGGCACGCTCCCGGAACGTCTCGCTACGCTCTACGACGGCGGCGCGACCGTCGCCACGGTCTGCACGGGCGCGCTCGTCGCCGCAGAGGGTGGTCTGCTAGAGGGGCGGCCCGCGACCACCCACGAGTCGGCGAAGGACGACCTCCGAGAGTACGGCGTGGACGTCCGCGATGACCGGTTCGTCGACGACGGCGACCTGCTCACTGCGGGTGGCGTCACTTCGGGCATCGACCTCGCGCTCCACGTCGTCGAACGCGAGTTCGGCGCGGACGTCGCGGAGAAGGTCGCCGGAGAAATCGAGTACGAGAGCAGCGACTGACCGAATCGGCTGTTACGAGTCTTTTCGTGCGACCTCGTGGCGCCCGAATCCGTACCGCAGCCGGTTCGCCAGCCGCCGCGCGAACCGCCCTTCGCCGTCGCCGCTGGCGCGCGAGTCGAAGCGCTCGGCGAGCGCCTGGTAGATAATCGGGAGCGGGACCTCCTGTTCGAGGCTCTCCTGAACCGTCCACGTGCCCGTGGAGCCGCCGGCGACGGGGTCGGCGACGTCGCCGAGGTCGTTGCCCTCCTCGCGGAACGCCTCCTCGCAGAGTTCAAGCAGCCACGACCGGATGACGGCGCCGTTGTTCCACGTTCTCGAGACGGCTTCGAGGTCGAGGTCGTAGCGGCCCTCGTGGAGGAGTTCGAAGCCCTCGCCGTACGCCTGCATGAGCGCGTACTCGACGCCGTTATGGACCATCTTCACGTAGTGGCCCGAGCCCGCGGGCCCCATGCGGTCGTGGCCGTCCGGGCCGGTCGCGACGGCGTCGAAGACGGGCACGAGTTCGTCGTACGCCCACTCGGGGCCGCCGACCATCAGGGAGAAGCCGAGTTCCGCGCCCGCGGGGCCGCCGGAGGTGCCGCAGTCGAGATACGCGAACTCGTGTTCGTCGGCGCGCCGCGTCGAGTCCTCGAAGTGGCTGTTGCCGCCGTCCACGACCACGTCGTCGCTACCGAGTTCGGGCGCGAGTTCGTCGAGCGCGGCGTCGACGGGGTCGCCCGCGGGCACCATCAGCCAGATGCGCTTCTCGTCGCCGAGTGCAGCCGCGAGGTCGGGACTCGATTCCGCGGGCGTCGCGCCGGCGTCCGCCGCGTCCGCGCGGGCGTCCGCGTCGATGTCGAACGCGACCACGTCGTGGCCCGCGTCCAGACACCGGTCGACGACGATGCGTCCCATGCGGCCGAGACCGACAACACCGAGTTCCATACGACGAACTTCCGGGGCCGGAAGGTAGTGGTTGCGGTTGCCCCGTCGACCCGGATGGAACGGGGCGACCACAAGGTTTCAGTCGGCCGGACGAGGAGACGCGGACATGCGCACGCTCCCGGTGGTCCTCGCGGTCGTGCTCGTGAACGATGCCGTCCTCCTGCTGGCGCTGGACGTCGCGGTGCCGACGTGGCTGGTGGTGCTCGGCGCCGCGCTCGCGCTGACGGTGCCGATACTGGTCGCCGTCGGCGCGACCGTCGAGAACGAGGCGCCCTCGCGTGCGGAGTTACAGCGAGAAGTCGAGCAGTTGCGCGAGCGCGTCGAGTCTTAGTCGAGCGCGCGCCGCGGGACGATGCGGGGTTCGTCGTCGTAGGAGACGGCGGCGTCGACATCGAAGACGTCCGCGAGCAGCTGCTCGGTGACGACGTCCTCGGGCGGCCCCCAGTCATAGACCGCGCCGTCGTCGAGCGCGACGAGGTAGTCCGCAAAGCGCGCGGCCTGCTGGAGGTCGTGAAGGACGACGCAGACCGTGACGTCGCGTTCCTCGTTGAGCGTGCGGACGACTTCCATCACGCGGAGCTGGTGGTGGAGGTCGAGGTACGTCGTCGGCTCGTCCAGCAGGAGCACGTCGGTGTCCTGGGCGAGCGTCATCGCGACGAACGCGAGCTGCTTCTGGCCGCCGGAGAGCTCCGAGAGCGCGGTGTCACGGAGGTGGTCGACGCCAGCGAGGTCGATGGCGCGCTCGACGGCGTCGCGGTCGTCCTCGGTGAGCGGGTCGAGGAAGCCGCGGTGGGGGTACCGGCCGTGGGTCGCGAGGTCTTCGACCGTGAGGCCGCCGGGTGCGGCGTTCTCCTGGTCGAGGAGGCCGAGCTCGCAGGCGAGCTCCTTCGCGGGGCGGTCCTGAACGTCGCGGCCGTTCAGGAGTACCGTGCCGGACTCGGGAGAGAGCTCAGCGGACAGCCCCTTCAGCAGCGTGGACTTCCCGGAGCCGTTCGGGCCGACGAGCGCCGTCACTTCGCCCTCGGGGATGACGAGGTCGTCGCAGTCGACGACGATGCCCTCGCCGTAGCCGAGTTCGATGCCGGACGCGAGTAGCGCGGCGTCGTCGACCGGGTCTTCGTCGGTGACGTGGTCGGCCGTCGATTCCGTGTCGGTCGAGACGAGTGGGATGTCTGGCATGGTTAGAACTCCGTGAACGACTCCGTGCGGCGCAACAGCAACAGGAAGTACGGCCCGCCGAGCAGGCCGGTGACGACGCCGACGGGGACCTGAGTGCCGCCGAGCGCGAGCCGCGCGAACACGTCCGCGGTGACGACGAGCGCGGGACCGGCGAACAGGCACCCGGTCATCAGCCGCCGGTAGTCGCTGCCGACGAACGTGCGGACCGCGTGAGGGACGACGAGCCCGACGAAGCCGACGAGGCCGGCGACCGCGACCGCGGCGGACGCCGCGAGGATGGCGAGCGTGGACAGCAGGAAGCGGATGCGTTCGACGCTCATCCCGAGCGAGCGCGCGGCGCGCTCGCCGAGCAGGAGGACGTCGAGTTGCCGCGCGCACGCGAGCGCCGCGGGCACGACGACGAGCGTCGGAACAGCGACGGTGCGGGCGTCGGTCCAGTCGACGCCGACGAGCGAGCCGGCGAGCCACGCGACGGCGGTGCGCATCACGCCGTTGCTCTCGATGAAGTAGAACATCCCCGTCTGGAGGCTGTTGAAGATGGTGCCGACGACGACGCCCGCCAGCACCAGTCGGACGGGAGTGGTGCCGCCGCGCCAGGCGACGGCGTACACGAGCAGGAACGCGGCGGTGCCGCCGGCGACGGCGGCGACGGGGAGGAGGTACGCGCCGAGGGAGAACACGAGCGTGAAGACGACTGCGACGCCGGCTCCGGAGGAGACGCCGAGGATGTATGGGCTCGCGAGCTCGTTGCGTGTAATCGCCTGGACGATGGCGCCGGAGACGGCGAGGTTGAGTCCCACGAACGCGGCGACGAGCACGCGCGGGAGCCGCACCGTCCAGACGACGATAGTGGCGTTCGAGAGCACGGCGAGGTCGGCGTAGACGCCGAGGAAGCGCGCGGCGTTCTCGCCGAGGACGAGCGTCGCGAGCACGTCCGGCTTGGTCCAGACGGCCCGGTCGAACAGCGCGCGGACGACCGTCTCGAAGGGCATCTCGTAGGCGCCGTAGCGTATCTGGACGAGCCCAGCGACGACCACGAGGACGACGCTCGCGCCGATGATGGTGGCGAGTTGGGCGTCGACGTCGGGAAGGAGTGCGTCGCGGACGCGGCGTTGTCGTGTCATTCGTTGAGTGAGGTGCCGGTCGATGTGGCGACCGACGAGGCTGCAGCGGGCTTACCGTTTAGGTCGCCCTAAGAGTTCAAAAGCGTTCCGTCTACGACGTGATAATCGTCGCGAGTTCGTCGCGGTCGAACAGCTCGCCCTCGAAGCGGTCGGAGTAGAGCTCCGTGGCGAAGCGCTCGGTGAGGAACAGGTGCTGAATCGGGCCGAGGTAGATGGGGCCGCCGCGGTAGACGGCGCCCTCCTCGACGGCGGTGATGCGGCCCGCCGTCTCGTGGTTCTGCATGAACGAGACGACGGTGTTCTCGAACTCCTCGCGGGTCTTGTCCTCGTGGCCGCGCACGAACAGCGCCTCGGGGTCGAGGTCGAGCAGCGTCTCGTAGTCGATTTCCGAGCGGCTCCCCGTCGAGAGCGCTTCGACGTCGGAGTCGGCGATGGCGTCCTGGACGTTCAGGTCGTGGAAGGACTTCTTGTTCGCGCCCTCGCCGCTGAGGTGGTACGGGGAGAACGACGTGGGTTCGTTGCTGCCGCCCCAGACGAGCGCCGCCCGCGGCCCCTCGCTGGGCGCGTCCTCGCCGATGCGCGCGACGAAGTCGTCGTGGAACGACGAGAACGCCTCGTAGCGCTCGGTCTCCTGGACGGCTTCGGCGACCTTCTCGAAGGCGCCGTACATCGTGTAGTAGTCGTAGTCGTGCCACGCGTCCGTGCGGCGGAAGATGGTGTTGCCGAGGAACGGGCCGGCGCGCTCTTCGAGGAACTCGACGTCGTCGCCGTTCATCTCGAAGACGTTCGTCAGCCAGTTGGGGTCGATGAGGTGGAGGTCGGCGTCGATGGAGAGCAGCGTCTCGCGGGAGACGCCCTGGCCGACGAGGTCCACCAGCTCGGACTTGTCGACGCTGACGCCGTCGAGTTCCTCGTAGCCGCCGGTGTGGTAGCGGGCCTTCTGGCCGATAGACGCGATGGCGTCGCCGTGACCGAGCGCGACGAGCATGTCCGCGTAGCCGGACGTGTAGACGGCGATGGTCTCGGGGACGCTGTCGAACTCGACTTCGCCCACGGGCGTCATCTCGACGCTGTACGACTGGGGCTGGGCTTCCGTGGTCTCCTCGGCGCCCGACGTCGTGGCGTCGTCCTCGGTGGCGGGCGCTTCGGTCGTGTCGTTCGTGCTTCCTTCGTTCGGGCTGGCGCAGCCGGCGAGCAGGCCGGCGATGGTGGCTGCGGTCCCGGACTTGATGAACGTGCGTCGTCGCATACTCGTTTAGGTTCACCTAAAGGATAAAAGGCCGTCGGTTTTTCGGCCAGCCTAAATAGCCGGGCAGCGACCCGGACGAGCGAACGTGCCACCCGGGACGGGAACCTTTATGGCCGCGCCACCGCTCCGCTGACGTATGCGCGTCGAGCTCGCGGTAGTACGTGTGTAAGCCCTCTTCTCGGTACGAACCGGACACACAGACACGCGACCGCGGCCGACGACCCACCCAGCTATGACGAACATTCCGGACAGCTACGACCCCGACCGCATCGAAACCGAGTGGCAAGACGACTGGCAGGATTCCGACGTCTACGAGTTCGACCCCTCTGACTCGGACACCCAGTACGTCGTCGACACGCCGCCGCCGTACCCCACCGGAAACCTCCACCTCGGCCACGGCCTGCAGTGGTCGTACATCGACTTCGTCGCGCGCTTCCACCGCCTGCAGGGCGACGCCGTCCTCTTCCCGCAGGGCTGGGACTGCCACGGCCTCCCGACCGAGGTCAAAGTCGAGGAGAACCACGACATCCACCGCACGGACGTCTCCCGCGAGGAGTTCCGGGAGATGTGCGTCGAGCACACCGAGGCCCGCATCTCGGAGATGAAACAGACGATGACCGAACTGGGCTTCTCCCAGGACTGGTCGGCGGAGTTCCGCACGATGGACCCCGAGTACTGGGGCCAGACGCAGTCGTCGTTCGTCGAGATGGCCGACGACGACATGGTCTACCGCGACGAGCACCCCGTCAACTGGTGCCCGCGCTGCGAGACCGCCATCGCGGACGCCGAAGTCGAGAACGTCGACCGCGAGGGGACGCTGTACTACGTCACCTTCGAGGGCGTCGGCAACGACGACATCGAAATCGCGACCACGCGCCCGGAGCTGCTGGCGGCCTGCGTCGGGATGGCCGTCGACCCCGACGACGAGCGCTTCGAGGGCCGCGTCGGCGACACGTTCGAGGTCCCGCTGTTCGGCCAGGAGGTCGAACTGCTCGCGGACGACGATGTCGACCCCGACTTCGGGACCGGCGCCGTCATGATTTGTACGTTCGGGGACAAGCAGGACGTCGACTGGTGGGCCGAGTACGACCTCGACCTCCGGTCGGTGTTCACCGAGGACGGCCACCTCACCGAGGAGGCCGGCGAGTTCGGCGGGCTGTCCATCGACGACGCGAAGGGCGAAATCGCGGACGCGCTCGACGACGAGGGGTACCTGAACGACAGCGAGCCCACCGAGCAGAGCGTCGGCGCGTGCTGGCGGTGTGACACGCCCATCGAGATTCTCTCCAAGGAGCAGTGGTTCGTCGAGGTCGACCAGGACCTCGTCCTGGAGAAGGCCGAGGAGGTCGAGTGGATTCCCGAGCACATGCACGACCGCCTCGTCGACTGGGCGGAGGGCATGGAGTGGGACTGGGTCATCTCCCGCCAGCGCGTCTTCGCGACGCCGATTCCCGCCTGGGAATGCACCGACTGTGGCCACTGGCACATCGCGGACCGCGCCGAGACGCCCGTCGACCCCAACGACGAAGACCCCGCCGTCGGCGCGTGCCCCGAGTGCGGCAGCCACGACTGGCGCGGCGAGACCGACGTCATGGACACGTGGATGGATTCCTCGATTACGCCGCTGCACATCTCCGGGTGGCCCGAGGACATCGACTTAGACGAGTTCGAACCCGTCGCCCTGCGGCCGCAGGGCCACGACATCATCCGCACGTGGGCGTTCTACACGCTCCTGCGGACGGGCGCGCTCACCGGCGAGGCGCCGTGGGACGACATCCTCGTCAACGGCATGGTGTTCGGCCCGGACGGCAACAAGATGTCCAAGTCCCGCGGGAACGTGGTTGCGCCCGACGAGGCCATCGAGGAGTACTCCGCGGACGCCGTCCGGCAGGCGCTCGCGCTCGGCGGCCAGCCCGGCAGCGACGTCCAGTTCCAGTGGAAGGAGGTCAAGTCCGCTTCCCGCTTCCTCACGAAGCTCTGGAACATCGTGAAGTTCGCGGGCGGCCACTTCGACGAGGACACGCCCGACGTCAGCGACCCCGCCTACCGGGACGCCGACCGCTGGCTGCTCTCGGAACTCACGCGGGTCGCCGACGAGGTCGAAGCCGAGATGGAGAGCTATCGGTTCGACACCGCGCTGCGCACGCTCCGCGAGTTCGCGTGGGAAGACCTCGCCGACGACTACGTCGAGCTCGTCAAGGGCCGGCTGTACAACGGCCGGCCGGGCGAGCGCGCCGCCGCCGAGAAGACCCTCTACACCGCGGTCACCGCGGTCGTCCGGATGCTGTCGCCGTTCAGCCCGCACGTCACCGAGGAAATCTGGAACCACCTCCCGGGCACCGAGGGCAGCGTCCACAACGCCGCGTGGCCCGAGGTCGACATGCTCGACGAGGAGGCGGAGGTCGCCGGCGAGCACATCGCCGAGACCGCAAGCGAGGTCCGCGCGTGGAAGTCCGAGAACCACATCCCGCTGAACGAGCCCCTCGACCGCGTCGAACTCTACTTCGAGCCCGGGCAGGAGGCGAGCCTCGACACGTACGACCTCAGCGAGACCGTCAACGCCCCCATCAAGCTCGTGGAGGGCCGCCCGGACATCGAACTCGTCCCGGTCGAGGTCGACGCCGACGAGTCCGAAATCGGCCCCGAGTTCCGCAGCGACGCGGGCGCAGTGATGCAGGCCGTCGACGCCGCCGACCCCGCCGAGATTCAGGCGCAGATGCACTCCGGCGACACCGTCACCGTCGACGCCGCGGGCGAGACGTACGAACTCGACGCCGACTGGCTGACCGTCGAGGAGGAGTACCACGCCCAGTCCGGCGAGGAAGTCGCCGTCATCGAGACGTCGTTCGGCACCGTCCTCGTCTACGAGTAGGGCGGCCACCACCTTCTACTGGCGCACGAGCAACCTCGCGAGTATGGTCGACCCGACAGCACCACGAATCGAGGACGTCGTGCGCCTCCCGGAGGACGCGTTCCTCGACCAGGTCGCGGAGACGATGCACGCAGAAGACGTCGGCAGCGTCGTCGTCACCGGCGACACGACCGACCTCGCGGGCATCGTCACCGACCGCGACCTCGCGCTCGCGCTCCGGAACGGCATCGACGCCGAGGAGACGACCGTGGACGAGGTGATGACGCCCGACCCCGTCACGGCCGAGCAGGGCGCGGAGATATTCGAGGTCGTGGAGACGATGCGCGAGGCGGGCGTCCGCCGGCTCCCGCTCGTCGACGACGCGGGCGACGTCGTCCGGTTGGTGAGCCTCGACGACGCGCTCGTGTTGCTCGGCGAGGAGATGGCCGACGTGGCGGGGCTCGTCGAAGCACAGGCGTAGCGCCCGGCGACGTCCGGAACCCGGCTGCTTTTTCGCCGCCGCCCGCGAGAGGAGGGTATGGACCCCCGCATCGAGGACCACGCCGAAGTGCTGGTGGACTGGAGCGCGCGCGTCGACGAGGGCGACGACGTCGTGTTGAGCGTCGGCCCGGACGCCCACGAGCTCGCGGTCGCGGTCGCCGAGAAGGTCGGCGAGCGCGGCGCAAACCTCCTCACGACGTACGCATCGGGCGAGCTCGGCCGGGCGTACGCGCTCGCCCACGGCGACGAGTTCGACGAAGACCCCGAGTACGAACTCGCGCTCTACGAGCACGCCGACGTGGTGCTCTCCGTCGGCGGCGGCCGCAACACCAGCGAGGGCTCGGACATCCCCGCGGAGACGCGGCGCGCGCGGTCGAAAGCCCGACAGGGCGTCCGAGAGGCCCGGATGGACACGGACTGGGTGTCGACGGTGCACCCGACGCGGTCGCTCGCCCAGCAGGCGAACATGTCCTTCGCGGAGTACCAGGAGTTCGCGTACGACGCCATCCTCCGCGACTGGGAGAGTCTCGCCGACCAGATGGCGAACATGAAAGAGATTCTCGACGCGGGCAGCGAGGTCCGGCTCGTCAAGGCGGACACCGACCTCACCATGAGCATCGAGAACCGGACCGCCGTGAACTCCGCGGCGTCCGTCGCCTACGACTCCCATAACCTCCCCTCCGGCGAGGTGTTCACCGCGCCCCACGCCACCGAGGGCGAGGTGTTCTTCGACGTCCCGATGACGATTCGCGGCGAGCGCGTGCAGGACGTCCACCTCACGTTCGAGGACGGCGACGTCGTCGACTACAGCGCCGCCCAGAACGAGGCCGTCGTCGGCGAGATTCTGGACACCGACGAGGGGTCGCACCGGCTCGGCGAGCTGGGCATCGGGATGAACCGCGGCATCGACCAGTTCACCGACTCCATCCTCTTCGACGAGAAGATGGGCGACACCGTCCACCTCGCGCTCGGCCGCGCGTACGAGTCGAACTTCCCCGAAGGCCACGAGGACGAAGCCAACGACTCGGCGGTCCACGTCGACATGATTACGGACGTGAGCGAGAACTCGTTCCTCGAAGTCGACGGTGAAGTGGTGCAGCGCAACGGGACGTTTCGGTGGGAGGACGGGTTCAAGCAGTAGGCCACCGTGCTTATCCGCCGTCGGCGTGTCAACGATTAGAGAGACACAATGTCCCTACTCAACTCCGTCGGCGAACTCGTCGGCAGCGTCATCGCGGTCGCGTTGCTGCTCGCGCTCGCGGTAATCAGTTTCTTCGTCACTATCTTCATCGTCGACGCGGGCGCGAGCCTCGCGGGGCTCAACCCGGGCGACGACTTCGTGACGCTCGCGGCAGCGGTGCTGACGGCCGGCGCCATCGTCGGCGGCGCGACGCCGTTGACGGCGATTGCCGGCACCGAGAGCGCGTAACGCTCCGTCGAATATTTCCGCTATTTCCAGCGCTGTGACCCGTTCGTAGAGAGGAGTTGTAACTAGGTAGCAGACGTGCTGTCGTGATATTCTCGCAGCCGGTAGCTGTCGCTGTTTTTTTAGCGTAGATTTTGGCGGGGTCGCGCAGCCACCCCGCAAAAAGGTACGAGCTTGAGGGGAGTAAGCCCCCTTCTGTTCGGCCTGGCATTCGGCTGAGCGTCCACACGGCCCCTTGCGGGCGTGTCGGGCTACCTTGCGCGCGTGGACTTGCACCGGCGGGGATTAGCCGTTCCATCGCTCCCCTCTCTTCTGACGAACGGGAGCGCCGTTCGCTTTAACGCGGCGAAGCCGCGCGGTTCGCGGCTGACGCCGCTCACCTGTAACGGGGCCTCCCGTTGGTCGGCCACGCCTCCCTCGGCGGGTTAGCTTCCTCCCCTCGCGGGTCGGGTCGCACGCCTCATCGGTTCGAGAGGGACGTGTCGTCTCTGTTCCAGTGCCGACGGTCTCCCGTCCCGGATTTGCATCCGGCCGCCTGCCCGAACGGGTGGGGGGACTTTCCTCATGCCTCTCGGCACGGGAGCCAGGCTCCCTCTGCTCACGCGTGCTAGGAGTGCCGCGGCGTTAAGGGGTTCGGTTGGGTTGGCCGTCGAAGCGAGTATCGACGACCCACGTACAGTATTCAACCTTGTGGCCGTCGGAATTATACGAGGTCGCTGTCAAATAATCAATTAGTGTGCGGTAACCCGTCTCACGTTCCGCGATTCGAGCGTGCTACGCAGGCGAGGGGTAGTCCTTCACGGTTCTCGTGCGCGAGGGGAAGAGTTCAAGTTAATCCTTGCCATAAATAGACTCGTATGGCCGAGGCCCAGTCAGTAGTACTTTCCTTCGAGGACGGCGCTCGGACGGTCGAACTAGCACGCGAATCCGTCGAGGCGTTCGTCCAGAACGGCCAGCGCGAGCAGCCCGGAAGCATGCGGGACGCCTTCTACAACCGAACGAGCGCGTTCGTGCGACTGGAGTCGACCCACGGTCGCGGCCGGCTCCGGGGCTGCGCGGGCGCTCAGGAGTCCGCCCGTGACCTCGGGAGTCGCGACCAGCAGCTCGGGCACGCCATCGTCGAGGCGTCCATCAAGGCCGCCTCGGAGGCGTCGTGTGGCTCCGAAGTCGAGGCCGCGGAGCTGCCGAACCTCCGCGTCTCCGTCTGCACCGTCTCGAATCTGGTGCTCACGGACGACCCGGTCGAGGACATCGAGCTCGGCGTGCACGGCGTCGCCATCGACGGCGCCGGCAAGCACGGCTGGATGTATCCGACGCTGCCCGTCGAGAACGACTGGAGCGTCTTCGAGTATCTCGACCGGACGTGCCGAAAGGCCGGCCTCCCGAACGGCGCGTGGGAGGACGACGACGTGATGGTCACCCTCTTCGAGGGGCAAGTATTCCGGGAGACCGGCGAGGACGCCGAGGAGCCCGTCGAAGAGCTCACCGCGTAGAAGCGCGCGCTACTGTTACTCCGCGCTGTCCCTGAAGCCGACACGCTCGGCGTCGTCGAGCGCGCGGTCGGCGGCGTTCTCGATGCTGAACGACCGGACGAGGTCGCCGTCCCGAATCAGCGGGTCCAGCAGCGACGTACCGTCCGTCGGACCGGGCCGGGCGGCGAGGCCGACATGGTGGCCGCCGTCGCGCGTGCGGTAGACGTCTTTCTTCCCGGAGAGTTTGCCGCGCTTGGCGGCGGGCTCGCCGTCCACCTCGACGATGTCGAGCGCGAAGTCCACGGGGTCGGCGTTCGAGACGTGACTGCCGACGCCGAAGCCGTCCGCGACGTCCCGGAGCTCCCGGAGCTGTGCGGGGCCGAGACCGCCGCTGAGGAAGACATCGACGTCGCGGTGGTCGCGGGCATCCAGTTCCCAGCGAATCTCGCGGACGATGTGGCGGAAGTCACCGCGGCGCGAGCCGGTGGTGTCGAGGCGGACGCTGTCGAGGTCGTCGCCGAGCTCGTCGATAGCACGCAGGACTTCGTCTTTCTCGTCGCTGTACGTGTCACAGAGCGCGACCCGCGGGACCGACTCGTCGACGGCGTCGTCGAACGCGCGCCACGCCGCCTCCTGGTTGCCGCGCCCGAAGCAGATGAGGAGCGCGTGGGGCCTCGTCCCGCCGGCTTCGCGCCCGATGACGTCGCCGGCGGCGAGGTGCGAGAAGCCGTCGAGGCCGCCGACGAGCGCGGAGCGCTCGACCATCGCCGCAATCGAGGGGTGGACGTGGCGCGCGCCGAAGCTCAGCACTTGGGAGTCCGGTGCGGCACGTCGGGCTTCGAGGGCGGCGGTCGCGACGCCCGAGGCGTGCGAGAGGAACCCTAAAAGCGACGTCTCGTAGCGCGCGAAGTCGCGGTAGTTGCCCTCGGTGCGGAGCACGGGGCCGCCGTCGAACAGCGTCCCCTCCGGGAGTGCGTCCACGTCGACGGGGAGGCCTTCGAGGAGGTGGGCGGCGTCCTTGACGCCTGCGAGCAGTTCGAAGTCCCCGGTCGGGAACTGGTCGGCAGTCACCTCCGCGACCACGCGGGGGTTCTTCCCGGCGAACTCCAGCGTCGTCTCGGTGCGCTCGAAGTACGCGTCGGTCGCGCGGCCGCTCTCGATGGCTTCCGGCGGCACGACGTCGAAGGTCACGCGACCACCCGGCGAGTAGCCTGCATGCCTTGGAGTAGGCCCGCCCGAGCGAAAAAGCCTCGCCTCCCTACCGCGAGTGGACGTCGCCGAGGTCGCCGGGCGTCGGCGCGTTCACGATGGTGACTTCGTCGCCGGAGCGAGTGACGCGGAACGCGTCCGCGAACTCGCTCTCGTCCTCGGGGATGCGCCAGACGTTACTCGAACGCTGGTCGGCTCCCCAGTACGCCAGTAGTTGACGGTACGTCCGCACGAACTCGCGGGCGTCGCCGTTGGAGTCGAACGCGAGCCGCCACGTGTACGCGGTCTGGTCACCGTTCTCGTACACCCAGAGCTTCTCGCCGTCCCAGCCCGCGACGGGCTGGGTGGCGTAGTCGAACGGCGAGTCCTGGTCGATGTTGCCGTTCGCGCCGTAGTTCAGCGGGTTCAACACCGCGTCCTGCGGGTGGCGGTCCTGCTCGTAGGCGGGGTAGCCGAACATCGCGGTGAGCCCGCCGACGCCAACTTCGCCGTAGGGCGCGCGGCCACCCGGCGTGACGCGCTCCCAGTCGTCGCTAGAGCGGTCGGGCAGCGAGACGTCGCGGGGCTGGTCGCTGCCGTACTTCTCGGGCTGAGCGACCTGCTCGGAGGACGCCGGCGGCTCGTCGTAAACGTCCGCGACCGCGTCCCAGCCGCCGTCGTCGTGGACGTGCTCGACGAACGCCGACCCCGCGCTGTACGGGCAGTACTTCATCATATAGACGCCGAGGTGAATGCTCCCGCCGCCCCCGCCACCGCCGCCGGACGCTTCGGGCGTCGCGCACTCCCACTCGTCGCCGCAGCGCTCGCCGTACTGGCTGTCGAGAAAGCTCGCTTCGCCCTCGATGAGGCCGTTGTGGGCGTTGGCCTTGTCCCGGGTGGGCGAGGAGAAGTTCGCCTGAAAGTTCCGGAACTGGAGGGAGTGCATCAGCTCGTGGCCGAGCGTGTTCTCGTCGATGGTCGGCGTCTCGGATTCGGAGATGACGACGATGCGGTCGTCGCGGGGCGTGTAGAACCCGAGCACGTTCGACCCCTGGTTGGAGTTCTGGACGGTCAGCGAGTCGTTGCGCTCGCCGACGAGGAACAGCGCCTCGAATTTCACGTTGTCGAACGTCGCCATCTCGTCGCTGGCGTTCCCGGAGCCGGTGTACTCGGTACGGTACGTCGACCGCGAGATGACGTCCACGGGGACCGGCGTCTCGAATTCGAGGCCGCGGAGCTGTTCGACCCGCGCCATCGAGCGGTTGACGACCATCTCGCGTTCGGTCTCGTTGAGGCCGTCGTCGACGGTCACCGGGAGGGACTCGTTGTGCCAGTAGCCGCCCTCCCAGCCGAGCGTGTCGCTGGCGGGGTCGGCGTAGTCGAAGTTGCTCGTCGCGGGCGCAGTCGTGGTCTCGACCGGCTCGCCGCCGCCAGTCCCAGCGGGGGACTGACAGCCCGCGAGCACGACCAGCGCGACGAACGCCACGGCCAGAATCCGGCGTGTCATTACACACGGTTCGGTCTGGACGGGGTAAAACGCTACGCACAGGGACATCGCCCACGAGCCGGGCCAACGGCTTAGTGGCTCGCCGGCGAGCACTCGCACATGGAGTTCGACCCCGACAGCACCGCAGTCGTCGTCGTGGACATCCAGAACGGCTTCTGCCACCCCGAGGGAAGTCTGTACGCGCCCGCCAGCGAGGACGCCGTCGACCCCGTTACCTCGCTCGTCTCCCGAGCACGCGAGGCGGGCGCGAGTGTCGTCTACACGCGGGACGTCCATCCGCCCGAGCAGTTCGAGGGCAACCACTACTACGACGAGTTCGAGCGCTGGGGCGAGCACGTCGTCGAGGGAACGTGGGACGCCCAACTCCACGACCGCCTCGACGTCCGCAGCGAGGACTACATCGTGGAGAAACACACCTACGACGCGTTCTACCAGACCGGCCTCGAAGGCCATCTGGAGAGCCACGGCATCGACGACCTGCTAGTCTGTGGAACGCTGGCAAACGTCTGCGTGCTCCACACCGCGGGAAGCGCGGGCCTGCGGGACTACCGGCCGGTACTCGTCGAGGACGCCATCGGCTACATCGAGGAGACGCACCGCGAGTACGCGCTCGACCACGCCGACTGGCTGTTCGGGGAAGTCGTCGACCGCGGCGACGTCACCTTCCAGTAGGAGTAGGCGAGCGGAGCACGGCAGGGCGGTCAGTGGAGACTGCTGGACTCAGTAGGCGTCTTCCGGACGATGTAGAGCGCGCCGACGAGCACGGCGAGCAGGACGGCGAACCCGACGGACGTCAGCAGCGCTTCCTGTGCGGCGTGGTCGTCGGGGTGGAAGCTGATGACGCGCCGCGTGACCGCGATGATGCCGGTGATGATGACGATGCGGACGACGCTCTCCTCGCGGGTGTACGCGACGACCGTCTGGTAGATTTCCACGATGATGAACAACAGCAGGACGGTGTCGATGAGCGCGATGACCTCGCTGGTCTGCGTGATGGCGCCCGTGCGGACCAACTGGAAGATGTTCAGACCGAGGTCGAAGACGCCGATGGCGAACAGCAACACGAGCACGTACGCGGCGACGATTTCGACCGCCTGGATGAGTCGCTCAGTGATTCGTACGTGGTCGTCGACGTCCATGCAGCGGGGTACAGACGGGGCGTTATTAAGCGCGTGGGCGGCGCTCAGGACGTCCACGTAGTCGCTACTCGATACCGACCGCGACGCCGTCGCCGACCGCGAGGTCGTGGCCGGGCGCGATGAGTTTGACGCCGAGCCGGTCGGTTCCGAGCCACAGCGAGAGCCCGCGAACCGGCCCGCCGTTCGCCGTCACGGTGACGTCCCGCCACGCGACGGTGCGGCCGTCCACGACGTCGCCGACGTGCGCGCCGAGGAACGAGACCGAGTCGTCGGCGCTACCTTGCCCGAGGACGCCGCCGCCCTCGTAGTGCGGGAATCCGCCGTCGAGCACGCGGCCGTCGTCGATGGCGATACCCGCGAGTGCGTCGCCCGGTGTGGGGTGTGCGGGCGCGTCGAGCAGCGCGTACGTCTCTCCGGTTTCGACGACCTCGCCGGTGCCGTCCCAGGGGACTGGTTCGACGGGCACGTCGAGGTCGAGCGGGAGCGACCCGGACGCCCGCACGGCGTCGCCGTCGCGCTCGCGGAACCCGAGGTGGACGTGGTTGTCGACCCACGGCGCGAAGAAGCCCGAGCGCACCAGCCGCCCGAGATCGTCGCCGACCGCGACGGTGTCGCCGGATTCGACGGCGGGCGAGACGTGGAGGACGCGCGCGAGGTAGTCGCCCGTGTCCACGACGATTAGGTGGTCGTGGTCGGCGGCGTACGGCTTCGACGGGCAGCGGACGGTCCGGGTCTCCACGACGTCGCCGGCGACCGGGCTGGGGGCGCGAGCGGTCTGAGGGTACAAGGCGACCGCACAGCCGGCGTCGTGGGCGGGGTACGGCGAGTTGTAGAGGGACGCCCGCGGGTAGCG
>CAXREU010000085.1:0-9565 GCA_964229715.1 Halobacterium sp. | reverse complement strand
CGCCGCGCGACCGCGAGCGCGCCGGGGCTTTTGAGGGAAAAAGTGGACTCGACAGCGCACATACGAAATGACACAGAACCCGTGGCTGCTCGGTGTAGCGCCGTGAAAACGCCGAGGAGGAGATTTGAACTCCTGAGTCCGTGAGGACAGTTGCTCTCGAAGCAACCGCCTTGGCCAGGCTAGGCTACCTCGGCTCGTTCGGAGGAAGGCCGTCGTCGGTTTTAGGGATTTCGATTAGCCCGTAGTGACCGGTAACGCTAAACCGGGTGCGTCGCACGAACGCCTATGGACGTCACCGCTGCGAGTGACGAATGCGACGCCGTCCTGAGCGAAGTCGAGCGCGCGGTCGTGACCGACCGCGAGTTCCTCGAAACGGTCCTCGTCGGGTTCCTGGCCGACGGCCACGTCCTCCTCGAAGACGTTCCGGGTACCGGGAAGACGCTGACCGCGCGCAGCGTCGCGACCGCGCTCGGGCTGGAGTTCAGCCGCATCCAGTTCACGCCGGACTTACTGCCGGCGGACGTGCTGGGGACGCACGTGTTCAACGAGAAGTCCCGGGAGTTCGAGTTCCAACCCGGCCCAATCTTCGCGAACGTGTTGCTGGCGGACGAAATCAATCGCGCACCCCCGAAAACGCAGGCCGCGCTCCTCGAGGAGATGGAAGAGGGGCAGGCGACTATCGACGGGGAGACGATGGAGCTGCCGGAGCCCTTTTTCGTCATCGCGACCCAGAACCCCGTCGAGCAGGAGGGGACGTTCCCGCTCCCCGAGGCGCAGATGGACCGGTTCGTCGCGAAGGCGGGCATCGGCTACCCGGACGAAGCCGGCGAACTGGAACTGCTCCGACGGCGCGCGGGGCGGTCCTCGCGTAGTCCGAGCGTCGAGTCGGTCCTCGACGCCGAGCGCGTGCAGGCGGTGCGAGCCGTCGCCGAGGACGTGCGCGTCGACGACGACCTCCTCCAATACGTAGTCTCCGTGGCGCGGGAGACGCGCGAGGACCGCCGGGTCGAGGTGGGCGTGAGCCCGCGGGGCACCCAACGGCTGTTCGAGACGGCGCGGGCACGCGCGGTGCTCCGCGGGCGGGAGTACGTCGTTCCGGAGGACGTGAAGCGGCTGGCGCCGAACGTGCTCGCGCACCGACTCGTGTTGACGCCGGATGCGGCCGTTGAGAACACGGAGAAGCGCGAGGTCGTCGACGACGTGCTCGACTCGGTGCCGGTGCCAACTGTCGAGAATCAGTCGCCGAGCGCGTAGGCGAGGAAGACAGCCGCGAACAGCAGCGCAATCAGCCCGGTCACGGGGAGACTCGTCGGGCCGAACTGGTAGATGCCGAACCCGACAGCGGCGGCCAGCGACGCGACCGCGACGCTCCCGGCAGTGTGGACGGCAACGGACTGCGCGACGGCCGCGTCTGCGCCGACGTCGACACCGAGCGTGACGGCGTGCTCGCCGGTGTCGTAGGCGACGAGCGCGGCGACGCCCGCAACCAGCGCGAGCGCGGTCGGAAGACCAGTGGCAGCGGCGACGGCGACACCGAGGAAGGCAAGCGTGCCGCCGAGCGTGACGTACGACCGCGTCGCGCTGCGGGCCCCGAAGACGACCGCCGCGGCTCCGGGGCCAGCGAACACGAGGCCGGTCGTCGAGCCCGCTGCGACCGGGAGCACGACGAGCGCGGCGGCGACAGTCGCGGGAACGACCGCGAGCGTGGGCGGGCGCGCGTCGAATTCGTTCACTGCGACCACCCGCGGCTAGCGGTGGCAACGGCGACCGGGAACGAGTCCTCGGCCGGCCAGTCGACGACGCGGACGCCCGCGCGGCGCAGCGACCGAATCCGGGTGGCGCGCTCGATGCGCGCGACCTGCTGGCCGACCGTGTCGGAGCCGGTGACGTCCGGCGAAACCACCGTGACCGGGTTGCCGCCGGCTTCGAGCCGACGGACGTACTCGGCGGCGTTGTCGTCGGCCAGCGGCGAGCAGAACACGACCTGCGCGTCCGCGGATAGGTGCTTACGGAGGCGCCGGAACACGAGCGCGCCGAGGAACCGGCGGTCCGGCGCGAGCGCGGCGAACCCCCGGCCGCGAGCGAGGGTATCCCGCAGGCGGGCGCGGTGGTCGCGGCCCGTCCCGGGTGCGAGCCACTCCCAGTGTGGGCCGAACGCGGCGACGCCTACGCGGTCGCCAGCGTCGAGCAGTGCGGACGCGACCCCGCCCGCGGCTCCGACGCCGTATTCGACGGCGTCCTCGCCGTTCTCGTCGGCGACGTGTGCGGCGTCGCGAGCGTCCACGACGGCGACGACGGTGGCGGCGCGCTCCTCCCGGTACTGGACCGTCGAGAGTTCGCCGGTACGCGCGAGCCGGTGCCAGTCCACGCGCGAGAGCGGGTCGCCGGGCCGGTACTCGCGGGTCGCATGGAACTCTACGCCCGACCCGCCCTGCGAGGTGGGGACGCGGCCGACGCGCTGGACGGTCTGCTCGCGCAGCGGGAACGACGCCAACGCGGGGAGGTCGGGGACGGACGCGACACTCGACAGCGTCGGAACCGTGGCTTCGGTTTCGCGGGCGCCGCTGAGGTCGCGCGCGCGGACGTGCACCGATTCGAAGTCGTGCTGGCCGCGGTGCATCTCGACGGTGTACCGGAGCGTCGCCGACTTCCCCGAGCGGAGCGCGGTCGCGAGCCGCGGCGACCGGTCGACGACTTCGACACCCGCGGGCACGTCGTCGACGACGCGGAGGTCCGGGAGGAACGCGCCGTCGTTGGTGACCGACAGCGTCACGTCGACCTCGTCGCCGGGCTCGGGATCGTCGGCGTGAATCGTGCGTTCGACGGCCAGCGACGGCGACGGGGCCGCGAACAGCGCGCCGTAGGCGGCGTACGCGACGCCGAGCACGGCGAGCAAGAGCGCGGCGGGCGACGACGACGCGATGCCGGCCGCGGCCGCGAGCAGGGAGAGCGCAGTGACGCCCCGCCAGCGGTTCGTCTCGTGCGTGGTCACGCCGGTGAGGGTAGTGCCGATTCCATCGTCGTCTGATTCCGCGTCGGGTTCGCCGTCCACCTCGGCCGTCGTCTCCGCTTCCGCTGTGCTGGTCGCGTTCACGTCAGTCACCTCCGATGGCGACGCCCGAGCGACGTTCCAGTTCGGCGAGCGCGTGCCGGATTTCGCGCTCGTGCGTCGACTCGATGCCTGCGAGCGAGGCGACGAGGTGCTGTGCGGCCGGGTCGACGTGCTCGGAGAACAGCGCGGCCGCGGTGCGGTCGTCGGTCCACGTGCCGTCGTCAAGGCGACGGTGCGCCTCGTCCTCGGACCAGCCTTCCGCGTCGGACAGCACGCGCACCGCGAGCACGCGCAGGCGCTCCCGGAGGCGGGTTTCGGCGCTCGATGCGCCGTCTCGCGGACCGACCGCGAGCTCCGTATCGATTTCGGCGCCGGGCCGCGGCGGCTCGTAGCGACCCTCCAGCCCGGACGCGCGCACGACCGCTTCGTCGGGGTCGCGGAAATCCACGTCCTTGCGCGCGGCGTGCGTCGCGAGCGCGAACACGACCGCGAGCGCCGCGACGACGACGCGCGGTACGTCCGGCAGCCGCAGCGTGGTCGCAATCGAGGGCGCGACGGCGATGGCGACCCCGAGCGCGGTGAACGCGACGCCGAGCGCGAGCAGGACGCGCCGCAGCACTACGCGTCACCCCCGTAGGAGGCCTCGATGGCGCGGAGCGCGTCGACCGCGCGCTGTTCGCGGTCCGCCGTGACCTCGGCGCCGCCGTACCGGACCGACCGGAAGAGGGCCGTGAGTTCGTCGACGTGCTCGCGGGCCATCCCGGCGTCGCTGGCTGCGGCCGCGAACTCCGCGGGCGTGCTCGCCTCGGGGTTAGCGACGTCGAGGTGCTCGGTCATCTCCCGCCACGCGCGGTACACTTCGTTCTCGACGTCCGCGTCCGCAGCGATGCGGTCGGCGGCGTCGCCGGCGACGTTTCCGAGCGCGCCACGCGTCTCGTCGTCGGTCGCCGGAGCGGGTTCGGGGACGGGCTCGCGCTCGGGGGGCTCGTCGTCGCCAGTGGCGCGGAACGCCACGACGCCGAGCAGCACGGCGATTGCGAGCAGGCCGAGCAGCACCGTCGGCGGCGAGAACAGCAATTCGCTGCCGGCGCTGCCGCTGGCCTCACCGCCCGCGGACGGCCCGAACGCGAGGTCCCGGAGGATGCCGCCGCCCGTGCGGTCGTCGGGCGTCTCGCGGCTGCAGTTGGTGAGCAACAGCCAGGCCGGGAACAACACCGTCGACGTGACGAACACGACGATGAACGCGGGCGCGATGCCGTCCCGCCAGTACGCGGCGAGGCCGAGAACGAGGGCGACTCCGAAGATGGCGAAGCCGACGGCCGGCGTCGCAAGCACGGGGACGCATATCGGTTCGAGGCGGAACGTCTCCTCCCCGTCGGCGGGCTCGGGGTTGTCGAGTGCGTCGCCGCCGTCGCCGGACTGGGCAGCGGTGCCGCTGGGGTCGGGGCCGGAGCCGCCGATGCCGGTACCGCCGGCGGGCTGCTGGGGGTTCGCAAGCGTCGCGGCCGCCAGCGACACCGCGAGCACGCAGAGGAGGGCGACGAGGAGGGCGCGTCGGTTGCGGACCACTGCCGGCGTTTACGATGTGCAGAGTATAGGTCTTGCGAACAGTTCACTCGCCACACTCGAATTCGATGCTATTCGTGAAGTTTTAAATTAAGTAACGAGCCAGTAGCTCGTAATGTCCGTACTCGCCGACCGCGCCGTCCCGTCGCCGGTGCCGCCCGACGACCCGGACGCGTGGTACGCACCCGACGTCCGCAGCCAGTACGAAGTCCACCCCGGCGTCGTCGTCACCATCGCCGAGCGGGACGGCGAGTTCGCGTACGACGTCCGGACGCCGCTGCTCGGTACCGGTGACGAGTCGGCGCTCGCCCGCGTCACCGACTACTTTGCCGACGCCCAACTCGCCCGACCACGCACCCGCGAGGGGATGCGGGAGCGCGTCGCCGCCGGCCTCGGCGAAAAACACCGCCGCGTGCTCGCGCGCCTCACCGACTGCTCGCGGTCCGCCCGCCGCCGCGTCGAGTTCCACGCGCTCTGCGAACTCCGAGGGCTGGGCGACCTCACCCCGCTCGCGCTCGACGACGGCGTCGAAGTCGCGGACGCCGCGGCCGACTCCCTGGTCGTCCACACCAGCGAGTACGCGCCGGCCGTCACCGACCTATCCGCCGACCCGCCGCACCTCGACCGCTTCCTCTCCGAGCGCGTCGCCCGTTACACCGTCCCGTTCCGCGCGTTCGACGTGCCTGTGGTCGTCTACCGCGAGCGCGTGCTCGGCCGGGACGCCTTCGACACCAAGTACGCCGTCCGCGAGCCCGACCGCCTCCCCGGCGACGACGACCTCATCGCGGAGTGCAAGTCCCGCATCTGGGAGACCAACGTCGAAGGCCGGCTCGGCGACGCGGAGGGCCGCGCGGAATTCGTCGCCGACCGCGCTCGAACCTTCCTCACGCGCCGGCTCACAGTTCGCAACACGCGAGCCTGGCTGGACGCCACCAAACACCGCGTCCGCTCCGCGCTCGCCGAGTACGGCCTCGCGGTGCCGCCGGTCGGCCGCCGCTTCAGCGACGACCGCCTCGACGATTTGACGTACTACGTGCTTCGGGACTTCGTCGGCGACGGCGAACTCACGGTTCCCATCCGCGACGACCGCCTCGAAGACGTCGAAGCCAACGCCGTCGGCGAGCGCGTGAAAGTCGTCCCACGCGGCCGGCTCGGCGCGGCCGCCGCACGTCTCCCGACGAACCTCTCGCTGGACGACGAGCAGCGCTTCGTCAACCTCGTCACCCAACTGGCCGCGCGGGACGGCGTCGAATTGAACGCCTCCAATCCGTCTGCGAAGGTCAACCTCGAACCCGCGGAAGTCGACAGCGACGTCACGATTCGGTGCGCGGTCGCGCTCCCCGTTATCAGCGAGGACGGCCCACACGTCTCCATCCGGAAACAGGCCGCGGAGCCGCTGACGCCCGTGGACTTGCTCCAACAGGACACCGTCTCCGTGGATGTCGTCGCGTTGCTGTGGCTGGTCTACGAGCATCACGGCGTCGTCCTCTTCTCCGGGCCCACGGGCGTCGGGAAGACCACGCTGATGAACGCCCACATGCCGTTCGTCCCCTTCGACGACCGCCCCATCAGCATCGACGAGGGCAGCCGCGAAGTCCGGCTCCCCCACGAGACCGGGGTCTCCCTGACGACGCGCGAGCACGAACGCGAGTTCAAGCGCGTCTCGATGGCCGACCTGATGACCGAGACCAACTACCTGAACCCCGACGTGGAGGTCATCGCGGAAATCAACACCGAGGAGAGCTTCGAGAGCTTCGCGAACGTCCTGAATACCGGACACGGCGTCGTCGGCACGACGCACGCCGAGGACGTCGAGACGCTCGTGAACCGCGCCATCGAGCAAGGCGTGCCCGCGTACCTCCTCCGCGAGGTCGACCTCGTGGTGTTTCCGCGCCACGTCGACGGCGAGCGCTACGTCGGCGAAATCGTGGAACTCGTCGCCGAGGCCAGCGACGACACCGAGACCGTCGCGAAGGACGGCAGCGAAGTCCACTATCGGCCGATACTGGAGCGCACGCCCGACGGCGACTTCGACTTCGTCGGCGCGGAGTCTGTGGGCTTCCTCGACCAGCTCGCCGCGCGCACGGACCGTCCAGTCGAGGACGTCCACGAAGAGTTCGCGCAGAAACGCCGGTACGTCCAGTACCTCGACCGCGAGGACATCTCGGCGTTCGACGAGCTGTTCGGCCTGCTGTCGGACCTCCAGACCGACGAGACCGCGACCGTCGAACGCCTCCAGCGGAGGGCCGGCGAGTGACCCGCCGAGAGACGGAGGGAGAGTCGTGACCGCGACACTGAGCGTCGTCGACCGGGTGCTGTACGCGCTGTTCGCGCGCCACGCCGACCGCGGCCGCCACGACGCCGACCGCAAGCGCTACCGCGCGAGCCGACTGCCCGTGAGCTTCGACGTGTTCCTCGCGCGCGTCTACGGCGCGTCGTGGCTGGCGTTCGCGGCCGGGAGCGTGCTCGCGGCTGCAGCCGCCGCGCTTCTGCTACCAACCACAGCGCTCGGTCCACTGGCTGCGGTCTCCCCGCTCGCTCCGTCGGTTACGGCCGCACTCGTCGTCGGGTTACCGTCGGGCCTCGTCGCGAAGCGCGTCGCGGTCGAGCTCGGCGGCCGCTACCTCGGCTGGCGGGCGCGCAGTCGCCGCTCGGACATCGTGGGCACACTCCCGGGCGCCGTTCGCTACCTCTCCGTGCTCGCGTCGGGCACCACGGACGAGCGCGAACTGCTGTCACGGGTCGCCGACCGGCCCGCTGCCTACGGCGAAACGGCAGCGGCATTCCAGGACGTGCTCAACACTGCCGACCTCACGGGGAGCGTCGACCGCGGGCTGCGCGTGGTCGCCCGCGACACCCCGAGTCGGGAACTGCTCGCGCCGTTCCTCCTGAAGTTGCGCGAGCACGCCGCACAGGGGCCGGACGCGGTCGCGCAGTACCTCGAACTCGAGTCCCGGATGCTCGCGAACCGTCGCGAGCGCACCCGCGAGCGCGCCGCGGGCTTCCTCGAACTCGTCGCCGAGCTGTTCATCGTGTTGCTCGTGCTGCCTGCGCTGCGGGTCATCGTCGCCACCGTCCTGAGCGTGCTCGCGCCCGGGCTCGGCCGTACTATCGCGACACCGCTCGGGGCCGCGACCGTCCGCGCACTGCTCGTGTTCGGCAGCGGCGCGTTCGTGCTCGCCGTCGGCGCGCTCGCAGCGTACCTCGTCGTCGAGATGCGCCCGCGCGGGTTCGCGTGGAGCGGCCACCGGCGCTCGTCGGGGCTCGGCGTCCTCGCGAACGCCACGCGGAACCCCGCGGACGCTGCCATCGTCCTCGCGCTACCTGCGCTCGGAGCGGGCAGCGCTCTCTGGAAGCTCGGCGTTCAGCCCGCGAACCTCGTCCTGCTCTCGTACGTCGCGTTCGCCGTTCCCGTGGGTCTGGTCGCCGTCCGCCGGGCGCGCATCGACGACGCGAAAGACCGCGAGATACAGGACTTCGTCCACGCCGTCTCCGGCCACGTCAGCCTCGGCCGGCCGTTCGGGGACGCCGTCGAGCGCGTCGCTCGCGACGTCGACGCCGGTCCGCTCAATCCGGACATCCGCGACCTCGCGTTCAACCTCGGCGTCACCACGCGCGGCGAGGACGTCCGCGCGGCTGCTCTTGACCGGTTCGTCGAGCGCGTGGACACCCAGCTCGCCGCCCAGACCGTCGGCCTCGTCTCCGGCGCGCTCGACGCCGGGAGCGACGCCGACGCCGCCTTCGACGCTCTGCAAGCCGAAGTCGGCCGACTCTACCACGAGAAGCGCGCGTTGCGCTCGCGGCTGCTCGTCTACGTCGCGGTCGGCTGGACGACCGCCATCCTGGTCGTCGGCATCACGGTCGCCGTCAACCTCGCCGTCCTCGACAGCTTCGCCCAGTTGTCGTCGGTGTCGAACGCCGCCAGCGCGGGCGGACTCGCCATCAACCCGGGCGCGGTCGACCTCGAACGCGACCGCTACCGGTTCTACCTCGTGACGCAGGCAACGATGCTGTCGTGTGGTTGGTTCGCGGGCGCAGCGAGCCGCGGCCGGTACGACGCGCTGCTGCACTCGGGGCTGCTCGTCGCGTTCGCGTACGCCGTCTTCGCGGGGGTGGGGATGCTGTGAGCGGAGACGGACGCGGACAGTCGAACGTCGTCGGCGTCGCCATCCTGCTCGGCGTGACCGTCGTCGCGCTCGGGCTACTGACGGCGAGCGTCGGCACCGTCGTCGAGCAGCACGCCGCCGCCAGCGACGCCCAGCGGGTCGCCAGCGACCTCGACGAGGCGCTCCAGCCCGTCGAGACGACGGGCGTGCGCCGCGGCAGTATCTCATTCACGAGCGGGACCCTGGAGACGCTGGACCGCGAGGTACGCGTGCTCGACAGCGGCGGCAACGCCTCGGTCGTGGACGCGAACGCGCTCAGGTACTCCACGGGTGACCGCGGCGCCACCTACCTCGCGGGGTCGGTGCTCGCGCACGGCGACGGCTGGTCGCGCACGCGCTCCCCGGTCACTGTAACTGCGGACCCGGACGTGCTCGTCGTGAGCGTGCCCGCGCTCCGCGGCGACGTGGCACGAGCGGCCAGTGGCGGCGTGACGTACACGCTGCGGTCGAACGTCTCTCACGAACGAGAGCACCTCGGCCGCGGCGGCTACCGCGTCGCCGTCGAGACGATACATCCCGACGCAGTCCGCGCGCAGTTCGAGCGCTGGAACGCCACTGTCACCCAACGCGACGTTGACGGCGACGGCGTGCCGAGCGTCATCGCCGACTTCCCCGGGGCACGGACCGCGTACGTGGTCGTCCACCAGACGGAGGTGTCCGTGGCGTGAGCCGAGACGCGAGTCGGGCCGCCGCGCCCGCCGTCGGGAAAGCCCTGGAAGCCGGCATCGTCGTGCTGTTCGTTGCACTCTTGACGACGACGCTGTACGGTGGCGTCGTCCCG
>CAXREU010000084.1:0-10131 GCA_964229715.1 Halobacterium sp. | reverse complement strand
CGGCCCCCGCCGGGCGGCGGCGCGCGGACTGGTCGGCGGCCGACCTCCGCGACCTCGCAGCCGAGTACGAGACGCCGCTGTACGTGCAGGACCTCGACCGCGTCCGGGAGAACTACGACCGACTCGCGGCCGCGTTCCCGGACGCCGACGTCCACTACGCCGTGAAGGCCAACGCCGGCCGCGCGGTCCTCGAGGCGCTCCGGGACGCGGGCGCCGGCGCGGAGTGCGCGTCCGCCGGCGAGGTGTACCGCGCGCTCGACGCGGGCTACGAACCCGACGAGATTCACTACACGGCCGTCAATCCGCCCGCCCGCGACCTCGACTACGTATTGGAGGCGGCGCCCGGGGCGACGTTCGTCGTGGGCGCCCGCGACACAATCGACCGCCTCGAGGAGCGCGGCTTCGACGGCCGGCTCGCGGTCCGCGTCCACCCCGGCGTCGGTGCCGGCCACAGCGACGAGGTGGCGACGGGCGCGGACGCCAAGTTCGGTATCCCCCACGACCGCGCGGCGGACGTGCTCCGCGAGGCCGACGCCCGCGGCTTCGACGTGGTCGGAATTCACGCCCACGTCGGCAGCGGGATGCTCTCCGAGTCCGATGTCGACGCCCACCGCGAGGTCGTCGAACGCCTCGCCGCGGTCGCACGCGACGCGCCCGTGGACCTCGAATTCGTGGACGTCGGCGGCGGCTTCGGCGTCCCGTACCGCCCCGAGGAGGACCCACTGGACCTCGCCGCGGTGGCGGACGCGACCCGGGACGCGCTCGCTGACGTGGACGCCAAACTCGTCGTCGAACCCGGGCGCTTCCTCGTCGCGGACGCCGGCGTCCTCCTGTCCGAAGTGAACACCGTCAAGCGCACCGACGGCCCGACGCTCGCGGGCGTCGACGCCGGCATGACGACGCTGCTGCGGCCCGCGCTCTACGACGCCCACCACGAGGTGCGTACGCTGACCCGCGACAGCCACGACCGCCCAGACCGTACAGTTACGGTCGTCGGGCCCATCTGTGAGAGCACAGACGTACTCGCGCAGGGCCGCCAGCTCCCACGACCGGAGCGTGGCGACCTGCTCGCGGTCGGGAACGCGGGCGCCTACGGCGTCGAGATGGCGTCCCAGTACAACTCCCGGCCGCGGCCCGCCGTCGCCGCCGTCGAGGGCGGCGACCATCGGCTCGCCCGCGAACGCGACTCGCTGTCCGACCTCACCACCCCAGAACGATGATTCCCGTACACAGCCCACACCCGGCCCCACAACGATGATTCCCTACGAACGATACCACGGCACCGGCAACGACTTCGCAATCGTCGACGCGTCGAACTACGTCCCCGACCGCGGGGCGTTCGCCGAGCGGCTCTGCGCCGACCTCGGCATCGACGGCGTCCTGTTTCTCGCGCTGGAGGACCGCTACACGCCGCCGCGCGCGGTGATGACGCTGCGCCAGCCCGACGGTTCCACCGCGGACATGTGCGGAAACGGCGCGCGCTGTGCGGCTCGCTGGGTCGCCGAGCAGACCGGCGCCGACGCCGTGATGTTGGACACGCAGGCGGGGACGCGGCGCGCGGACCTCGACGGCGCGGAAGTCACCGTCGAGATGGGCGAGCCGTCGTTCGCACCCCGCGACGTGCCGGCGTTCCGCGACGAGCCGATGGAACGCGAGGAACTCGCCGGCTACGAGGTCACCGCCGTGAACACGGGCGTTCCCCACGCCGTCGTGTTCGTCGACGACGTCGACGACGTGGACCTCGAGGCGGACGCGCCCGACATCCGCCACCACGAGGCGTTCCCGGACGGCGCGAACGTCACGTTCGCGTCGCCGGACGGCGAGGACGCGTTCCGCCAGCGCACGTTCGAGCGCGGCGTCGAAGGCGAGACCGACTCCTGTGGGACGGGCGCAGTCGCAGTCGCCGCCGTCGCGCGCCGCGAGGCCCGCTGCGGGGACCGGGTCGCGGTCCGACCGCCGGGCGGCGAACTCCACGTCGACCTCTCGGGCACCGCCGCGACGCTGCGCGGCCCGACCGAGCACGAACTCGACGGGGAAGCCGAGGTCGTCTCCGCGCGCCAGCTCGATGCCTGACTCGTTCTCCGTTCTGGACTTCCACGAGCGCGCCGTCCGCACGCCCTCCCACGAGGACGTCACGGAGATGCGCGAACTGCTCGTCGCGACGCTGCGCGAGCACGGCCACGACCCCGAGGTCGACGACGCCGGGAACGTTCTCGCGTCGAAGGGAACTGGGAGCCTTCACGTCGTTCTGAACACGCACATCGACACCGTGCCGCCGCACGTCGAGTTCGCGCGGGACGGCGACGTCGTCGAGGGTCGGGGTGCCTGCGACGCGAAGGGGCCGCTGGCCGCGCTGCTCGCCGCGTTCTTCGCCGTCGACGCCGACGAGGGGAAGGTGACGCTCGCGATTACGCCCGACGAGGAGACGGACTCTATGGGCGCAGCCGTGCTCGACCTCGACGCCGACGGCTTCATCGTGGGCGAGCCGACGGACCTCGACGCGTGCACGAGCGCCCGCGGGCGCTTCCAGGGCACCGTCGAACTCGCGGGCGAGGGCGCGCACGCCGCGGAACCCGAGACGGGCGCGAACGCGGTCGCCGCGGCCGAGCACGCGCTCGAAGCGGTGCGGACGTACGACGCCGCCCGGGGCGCTGCCGAGCATCCGGAACTCGGGCCGCCGACGCTCACACCCACGCGCATCGTGGGCGGGGACGCCGCGAACCGCGTGCCCGACGACTGCACCATCGTCTTCGACCGGCGGACCGTCCCGCCGGAGACGCAGACGGACTTTTTCGACGGTTTCGCGGCGCACGTCCGGGACGCGGTCCCGGAGCACGTGGGCGTCGCGGTCGAACCGGCCGAGCGGGAGACGCCGTTCCTCGAAGCGTTCGACACGGCCGACGACAGCGCTGTCGTCGAAGCGCTCGTCGGCGCGGGTGCCGGGAGCCCCCGGCCGTTCGGCGCCGCTACCGAGGCCTCCTACTTCGCCGCGGACGCACCCACTGTCGTCTTCGGGCCGGGCGTGCTCGCCGACGACGAGGGCCCGGTCGCACACGCCCAGCGCGAGTACGTCCACCGGTCGGATGTCGCGCGCGCCGCTGAAATCGTCACGGGCGCGCTGGACGCGCTGGTCTAGCCGAAGAAGACGTCTGCGAGGTCCGCGCCCCGCGAGTCCACGTCCGCGTACAGTTCCGTGTAGCCGCAGGACGTGCAGGTCACGGTCTGGAAGTTGTTCGTCTGGATGTCGAACATCTTCGAGAGCCCGGAGCCGGTCGTCGAAATCGAGCCGACGTCGACTTCGTCGTGACCGCACTTCGGACAGCCGTTTTCTTCCATGCGCGGGACTGCTCGCGGATTCGGCAAAAGCGTTCGGTAGGGTTCGACGCGCGTTTGCGTCAGGCGTCCCGCGCGAGGTCGCCGGCGACGCCGGTGTACGAGGCGGGCGTGTGCGCGAGCAGTTCCTCGCGGACCGACTCCTCGACGTCTAGCTCCGCGAACAGGTCGTGGAAGTCCCCGAGAGTGACGCGCTCGCCGCGCGTGAGTGCCTTCACGCGCTCGTAGGCGTCGCCGTGGCCCTCGCGGCGGAGAATTGTCTGGACGGCCTCCCCGATGACTTCGGGGTTGGCTTCGAGGTCCTCGCGCATGACTTGTTCGTTGGGCGTGACCTTCGCGAGCCCGTTCTGGAGTTTCGTGTACGCGAGCAGGCAGTACGCAAGCGACGCGCCGATGTTGCGCTTCACCGTCGAGTCCGAGAGGTCGCGCTGGAGGCGACTCGTCGCCAGATACTCCGAGAGGAATTCGAGGTCGCTATCGGCCTTCGAGAGGTTGCCCTCGGCGTTCTCGAAGTCGATGGGGTTGACCTTGTGCGGCATCGTCGAGGAGCCCGTCTCGGACTTGGCGGCGTCCTGCCCGAGGTAGCGCTGGGAGACGTACAGCCAGACGTCACGCGAGAGGTCCAGCAACACGCCGTTGACGCCCGTGAGCGCGTCGAACAGCGCGCCGAGGTCGTCGCTCGGGTTCACTTGCGTGGTAGGTTCGACGTACGATAGGCCGAGGCCTTCCACGAACTCGCGGGAGAACGCGCGCCAGTCGACCTCCGGGAACGCGGCGTGGTGGGCGGCCCACGTGCCGGACGCGCCCGCGAGTTTCCCCGCGAGGTCGTCGCTGGCGGCTTCGACGCGGGCGATTGCGCGGCCGAGCCGGGCGGCGTAGACGGCCATCTCCTTGCCGAACGTTGTCGGCGTCGCGGGCTGGCCGTGGGTGCGCGCGAGCATCGGGAGGTCGGCGTAGTCGTGCGCGAACTCGACGAGCGCGTCCCGCACCTCGCGGAGTTCCGGCACGAGCACGTCCTCGACGGCGGGCTTGACGAGCAGGCGGTGCGCGAGGTTGTTGACGTCCTCGCTGGTGAGTGCGAAGTGAATCCACGGGTGCGCGCGCTCGGGGGCGTGCTCGCGGACGAAGTACTCGACGGCCTTCACGTCGTGGTTGGTGGCGTCGTAGCCCCGCGCGCCCTTGGTCTCGATGGCTTTCACGAGCGCCGCGTCCTCGTCGTCGAACGCCTCGTAGGCTTCGCGGAGTGTCTCGCGCTCCTCGCCGGTGAGGTCGAGGTCGACCTGGTCGAGGTCGGCGAGCGCGAGCAGGTACTCGACTTCGACGCGGACGCGAGCGCGCATCAGCGCCGCCTCGCTGGCGTACGCTCGGAGGGGTTCGGTGCGGCCCGCGTACCGGCCGTCCAGCGGCGTCACGGCGTTGAGGGCGTGGGTGTCAGTCATGCCTCGGAGTGGCCGCGCTCGGGGCAAAAGCCTGCCGGTCGAGCGGACCACGAGCGTGCATACACTCGCGGGAATAGCGGGAACAGTCGCGCGTTTCTATGCCAGTTCGTGCATACTTTCCGGACGCGAACCGCAACCACTTTGCCCGCGGACGCCGGTCGGTGGAACATGACGAACGTAGCCGGTCTGGCCAGCAACCGCGGCCGAAACCTCCTGCACATCGACGACCTGCGGCCCGGCGGCGCGGACCTCGCCGTCGTGCTCGCCGACGACGCCGACGCGCCCGTCCTCGACGCTGCGGACGCGCGTGGCATCCCCACGGAAGTCGTCGAACACCGCGACGACGAGTCCCGCCGCGACCACGAGCAGCGCGTCGTCGACGCCCTCGCCGACTACGACGTCGACCTCGTCTGCCTCGACGGTTACATGCGCGTGCTCTCGGAGGTGTTTCTGGAGGGGACGCCGCTCACGCTGAACGTCCATCCGAGCCTCCTGCCGTCGTTCCCCGGCGCGGACGCCCACGAGCAAGTACTGGACGCGGAGGTCTCCGTGACGGGCTGCACGGTCCACGTCGTCACGAACGCCGTCGCCGACGACGGCAGCGTCCGCACCGAGGACGTCGACGCCGGCCCTGTCGTCACGCAGGAGCCGGTTCCCGTCTACGCGGACGACGACACAAGCGACCTCAAGGAGCGCGTGCTCTACGACGCCGAGTTCGAGGCGTACCCGCGCGCCGTGCGCTGGGCGGCGAACGGCGACCTCGCCGTCACCGACGACGGCGTCACCGTCGACGCGGACACGGGCGGCGACTTCCCGGTGCGCCGGCTCGTGAGCAACGACCGCGACAGCGACCTGCGCTACGGCGAGAACCCCCACCAGGACGCCGCGCTCTACCGCGACGACACCTGTGAGGAGGCCAGCGTCGTCCACGCCGACCAGCTCAACGAGGGCGCGAAGGCCCTCTCGTACAACAACTACAACGACGCCGACGGCGCGCTCAACCTCATCAAGGAGTTCGACGAGCCCGCCGCCGCCGTCATCAAGCACACCAACCCCGCGGGGGCCGCGGTCGCGGACACGCTCGCCGAGGCCTACGCCGACGCGCTCGCCACCGACGCCAAGAGCGCGTTCGGCGGCATCGTCGCGCTCAACCGCGAGTGCGACGCCGAAACCGCCGAACTCGTCGTCGACTCCTTCAAGGAGGTCGTCGTCGCGCCCGGCTACACCGACGCCGCGCTCGACGTGCTCACCGCCAAGGACAACCTCCGCGTGCTCGAAACCGGCCCGCTCGGCGAGGTCACCGAGACCATCACGGAGAAGCCGCTGGTCGGCGGCCGCCTCGTGCAGGAGCGGGACCTCTGGGCGCCCGAGCGCGACGACCTCGAAGTCGTCACGGAGCGCGAGCCCACCGACGACGAACTCGAGACGATGCTGTTCGCGTGGCGTGTGCTCAAGCACGTCAAATCCAACGGCATCCTGTTCGCTGACGGCACCGAGACGGTCGGTCTCGGCGTGGGGCAGGTCTCCCGCGTGGACGCCGTCGAACTCGCCGCGAAGAAGGCCGAACGCGACGCCGACGGCAAGAGCGCCGAGGGCGCCGGGATGGCCTCCGACGCGTTCTTCCCGTTCCCGGACGGCATCGAAGCCGCCGCCGACGCGGGCGTCGAAGCCGTCATCCAGCCCGGCGGCTCCGTCAACGACGACGACGTCATCGAGGAAGCGAACGAGCACGGGATGGCGATGGTGTTCACCGGGCACCGCACCTTCAGACACGACTGAGCAGGCTCGGTTTCGGAGGAGAGTGGAGCGCCAGCGGGCTGACACAGGTGAGGGGGCAGTCGGGGATTCGGGGGACCGGTGACGCTCCACCAGATTCGTCGCCCGCCGGTATCAAGTCCTTTCTGGAGAGTCAAACGGCTCTTTGAGAGACCCCCAGTTTCGGGTCCGACAGCCTAAAGCGGGGCGCCGCGCTCGATTCGGGTATGCGATACGACGAGGCGGCGAACTTCCTGCTGGACCTCCGCCGCTACCGGCCCAAGCCCGGGACGGACTCGACGGCGGACCTGCTGGCCGCGCTCGACGACCCCCACGAAGGCCCGCAGTACGTGCAGGTCGCGGGGTCGAACGGGAAGGGGTCGACGGCACGGCTGCTCGAATCCGTGCTCCGGGAGGCCGGCCTCGACGTCGGCTTGTACACGTCCCCGCACCTCGACGACGTGCGCGAGCGCGTCACCATCGACGGCCGCCGCATGTCCGAAGCGGCGCTGACGGAGTTCGTCGAGGCGATTCGACCGCGCGTGAACGAGCGCGCCGCGAACGGGAACGCGCCGACGTTCTTCGAGGTCGTGACCGCGATGGCGCTGTGGCAGTTCGGCCGCGAGGACGTCGACGTCGCGGTCCTCGAAGTCGGCATCGGCGGGCGCTTCGACGCGACCAGCGTCGTCGACCCGGTGGCGAGCGCGGTGACGTCGGTGAGCCTCGAACACACGAGCGTGCTCGGGGACACCGTCGAGGAAATCGCTCGCGACAAGGCCCACGTCGTGCCCGCGTCGAACCCGCTGGTGACGGCGACGACCGGCGACGCGCTCGCCGCCGTCCGGGACCACGCGGACGACGTGGTGACCGTCGGCGACGACGGCGACGTACGCGCGACCTACGAAGGCCGCACGAACCACACGGAGGCGGCGGTCTCGCTCGCTGGCGCGGACTGGGCCGTGGACGCCCGGATTCCCCTGCTCGGCTCGTTTCAGGCAGCGAACGCGGGTGTCGCGGCGACGCTCGCGCGACAGGTCGCGGACGTCGACGAGGACACCCTCACACGCGGCCTGCGGAAGGCGTACTGGCCGGGGCGATTCGAAGTGATGAGCGCGGCCCCAGTGACCGTGCTCGACGGCGCGCACAACCCGGCGGCCTGCGAGGCGCTCGCCGGGACACTCGCGGAGTTCGACTACGAGAACCTCCACTGCGTGTTCGGCGCGATGCACGACAAAGACCACCGCGGGATGGCGGCCGCGCTGCCGACACCCGACCGCGTGTGGGCGTGCGAGCCCGACTCAGAGCGCGCCGAGGACGCGGACGTGCTCGCGACAGTGTTCGACGAAGCGGGCGCTGACGCGACGGTCACGCGCTCGGTTGAGGCAGCCCTGGACGACGCGCTCGACGCCGCGGGCGAGGACGACCTCGTGCTCGTCACGGGGTCGCTGTTCGCGGTCGCTGAGGCCCGTAAGCGCTGGACGCGCACGAACGTCCAGAAGGGCGTGGACTCTCTCGACGACTCGCGGAACGTGCTGGAGGGAGCGCACGTCACGCCGCCGGGCGTCTGGCGGATGCGCGCAAAGGGCGTCCATCGCGTCGTGGAGACGCGCGTCCAGAAGCGCCAGGCCCAGTACCTCAAAGAGGAGCTGCTGAGCCTCGGCGGCGAGTGTTCGCTGTCCGGGCTGAACGCCCAGCCGCGTGGCTACCTGGACGCCGTGCTGATGGGGACGCTCGCGCAGTTCAAGCGCCTCGCCGAGAAGCTCGACGGTCAGCCCTTCGGCCTCTCCGTGTACGCCGACGAACTCCGGGAGACGCTGGGCATCCAGACCGAGACCGCGACCCACGGCTACCCCTGGGAGGACGGCACCGCCGTCATGGGTATCCTGAACGTGACGCCGGACAGTTTCCACGACGGCGGCGAGTACGAGGCAATCGAGGACGCCGTCGCGCGCGCCGAGGCGATGGTCGACGCGGGCGCGAACATTATCGACGTCGGTGGCGAATCCACGCGGCCGGGCGCAGACCCCGTTCCCCTGGAAGCGGAACTGGACCGCGTCGTCCCCGTCGTCGAGCGCATCGCGGACCTCGATGCCATGATTTCCGTGGACACGCGCAAGGCCGAAGTCGGCCGGCAGGCGCTCGAAGCGGGCGCGGACATCTTGAACGACGTGACCGGCCTGGAGGACCCCGAGATGCGGTTCGTCGCCGCCGAGTACGACGCGCCACTCGTGGTGATGCACTCTATCAACGCGCCCGTCGAACCCGGCGAAGACGTCCACTACGACGACGTGGTCGACGACGTGGTCGACGAACTCACCGAGCGCGTGCTGCTCGCGGAGAAGGCCGGCCTCCCGCGGGAGAAAATCATCGTCGACCCCGGCCTCGGCTTCGGGAAGTCCACCGCGCAGAACTTCGAAGTGCTGGACCGCACCGACGAGTTCCACGCGCTCGGCTGTCCCGTCCTCATCGGGCACAGCCACAAGTCGATGTTCGGCGCCATCGACCGCTACCCCGACGAGGGCGGCTACGCGACGGTCGCCGGCACGGCGCTGGCGGCCGAGCGCGGCGCCGACATCGTGCGCGTGCACGACGTCGAGGAAAACGTCGCCGCGGTCCGCGTCGCGGAACGGACGCGCCGCGGCACGGAAGAGTAATCAGAGCAGACCGGCCTGCTCCTGGCCTTCACGGTAGACGTCGAGGTACGCTTCGAGGAAGTGGTCGTGGTCGTACTCGGCGAACGTCTCGTCGACGGCCTTGCGTTCGAGGTTGCCAGCCGCGACTAGGCACTCCGTAATCTCCTCGTCGTTGGTCGCGCGGAACCCCCGCTCGTACGTCTCGACGAGTTCGTGGGCGCTGGACTCGGCGTGGTACTCGACGATGCCGACGCAGCCGCAGGCGAGCGCGCGCAGCAAGTCGAGGCCGAAGGAGGTGCGTTCGGCGGTGTGGACGTAGACGTGGGCGTCCTTGAACAGGCGGACGCGCTCCTCGACGCTCTTCTCGCCGACGAACTCCACGCGGTCGTCGATGCGGAGGTCGCGGGCCTGGCGCTCGTAGCCCGCGCGAGCCGGTCCGTCGCCGACGACGGTGCAGTTCCAGCCGTACTCGCGGAACTCCGCGAGCGCCAGGAACAGCGATTCGAGGTTGGCGTCCTCGTCGAGGCGGCGGCTGAACACGATATCGCCCGCGTCGGCGGGGTCGACGCTCCGAATCCCGTTCATGTCGATGCCCGTCGGCACGACGCGGACGTCGTCGCTGTCCGCGCCACACTCCCGGGCGCTCGTCTTCACGGTTCGGGACGGCGCGACGACCGTGCTCGGTTTCCGCGCGGCATAGCGGTACGCGCGACCACGCAGGCCGTCGGGAGTGTCGTGCGGATCGTACCAGTCCAGACTCAGCGGTGCGCCCGCCAGGAGCGCGCCCCAGCGTGCGCCGTAGACGTGACCGGGCGTCCGACTCGTGCCGTGGACAACATCCGGGTCGAGGTCGCGGAGGGCGGCAGCCACTTTCGGCGAGAACCAGCGCTGGCCGCGCTGGGCAGTGACGGCGTGGTACGTCAGGTCCTCGTGCTCGAACGTGTCCGGTTGTCCCTCCCACCACTGCGCAC
>CAXREU010000083.1:0-7141 GCA_964229715.1 Halobacterium sp. | reverse complement strand
CCGATCTGGTCGCCCCCGGCGCCCGTCCAGCCGTCGCCGACGGTGTACGCGGTTCGGTCCGGGGTATCGGGGTCGCCAGCGCGCACGACGCCGACGCGGCCGCGCTCGGCGAGCCGGTCGGCGAGGCGGTCCGCGACGCCGTCGGCGCCGTCGCCGACGATGCCGTGTAGTTGCATACTCGCAAGTTAGGGTGCTCGCGGCTTGTAGGGGTCGCCAGCTACCGCACCCGCCACCACCGCCAGCCGAGCCAGAGACCCACGAAGAGGAGCGCGACGCTGGCTACGTTGAGCGCGTCGTCGTAGGGCGGCGAGAGCAGTTCGGCGAGCTGGAACAGCGAATACGCCAGCCAGAGGAGCGCAGCCGTGACCAGCAGGAGGGCGCGGGTCGGCGGCAGCGACCCGAAGCGGTACCGCCACGCCACCCCGAACAGCACGAGTAGCCATGCGACAGTCAAGAGGACGGCCGGTTCGGTGACGGCGACCATACCGGCTCTCGAAGCGCCGGCCGGATAACCGTTCGTCGCGCTCGCAGCCGCCGCTCGGGAGTTGACAACCCTTAAGGACGCAACAGGGCTATCACGGTGTAGTATGCGTGTCGTGGTTTCTATCGGCGGCAGCGTCCTCGCGCCCGACCTCGCCCACGACCGGGTCGAGGAGCACGCCGCCGCCATCGAAGAACTCGCCGACGCCGGCTGCGACATCGGAGCCGTCGTCGGCGGTGGGGGTGTCGCGCGGGAGTACATTACGACGGCGCGGGAGCTCGGCGCGAACGAAATCGAGCTCGACGACATCGGCGTCGACGTCACCCGCCTGAACGCCCGCCTGCTCATCGCGGCGCTCGACGGCATGGCGGCGCCGAGCCCCGCCGAAGACTACGAGACGGCCGGCGAGGCGATTCGCCGCGGCGACGTCGCCGTGATGGGGGGCGTAGTCGCCGGCCAGACTCCGGACGCCGTCAGCGCGGCGCTCGCGGAGTACACGGACGCCGACCTCTTGCTGTACGCGACCAGCGTCCCCGGCGTGTTCAGCGCGGACCCCAACGAGGAGGCCGACGCCGAGCGCTTCGAGGAAATGACCGCGGGCGAACTCGTGGACCTCATCGCGGACATCGAGATGAACGCCGGGTCGTCGGCGCCCGTCGACCTGCTCGCCGCGAAGCTCATCGAGCGCTCGGGCGTGCGCACTATCGTCCTCGACGGCACTGACCCCTCCCGCATCGTCGACGCCGTGCTGTACGGCGAACACGACGGGACTGACATCATCCCCGAGGGCACCGCCGACCAGATGACCTACTGGGCGGACGAGAAGTAGCGATGCACCCCGACGACGACCCCTACATTCTCGGCGACGAACGCGGCTTCTGGGCCGACACCGCAGCCGACCGCATCCTCGACCGCAACCCCGAGGAACCCATCGTCATCAAGGGCGGCATCTCGCCCTCGGGCGTCCCGCACCTCGGGAACATGAACGAAATCGTCCGCGGCTACTTCGTCGCGGAAGTGCTGCGCGAACGCGGCTACGAGGTGCGCCAGATTTTCACGAGCGACGACCGCGACCCGCTCCGGAAACTCCCGCGCAAGCTCGCGGACCTCGACGGCAACCTCGTCGACCTCGGGGACGTGAACGCGGGCGCGCTCGGGCAGAACCTCGGCGCGCCCTACACCGCGATTCCGGACCCGTTCGGCTGCTGTGCCTCGTACGGCGCGCACTTCTCGAACCTCATCGAGGAGTCCGCGGAGCTGCTGGGCATCGACGTGGAGATGGTGTCGAACACCGAACTCTACGAGGACGGTGACTTTGAAGCCGTCACGGAGTTCCTCCTCGAGAACCGGGAGAACGCGCGCGAGGTGCTCGGCGAGTACCAGGAGAAAGTCGATGCCGACTACGTGCCGTTCCGTCCCATCTGTGAGAACTGCGGCCACGTCACGGAGACGGACGCCATCACGGGCATCGACCTCGACGAGGGCGTCGTCGAGTACGAGTGCAGTGACGTCGAGGCCGGCGACCGCACCATCGAGGGTTGCGGGCACGAGGGCACCGCGAGCCTGCGCGACGGGAAGCTCCCGTGGCGCTTCGAGTGGCCCGCACAGTGGCAGGTCTTGGGCGTTGACTTCGAGCCGTTCGGGAAGGACCACGCCGAGGGCTCGTGGCCCTCCGGGACCGACGTCGCGCGCAACGTGCTCGGCGACGAGCCGCCCGTCCCGATGGTGTACGAGTGGTTCACGCTCGACGGCGAGCCGTTCTCCTCCTCGGAGGGCCACGTCGTCCTCGTGCAGGACGTGCTCCGGCTGCTGGAGCCCGAAGTAATTCGATTCTTCTTCAGTAAGGACCCCCAGCGCGCCCGTGACTTCTCTGTCGAACGCCTCGACCAGCTCGTCGACGAGTTCGACCGCATGGAAGCCGTCTACTTCGGCGAAATCGACGCCGACGAGGACGAACGCGAGCACGCCGAGCGCGTCTACCCACTCATCGTTGACGAGCCCCGCGAGGAGCGCATCCGCATCCCGTACACGTTCGCGGCCGTGCTCGGAATGACCGACGACCCCGCGCTCCGCGAGGAAATCGCGCGCCGTGAGGGCCACATCCCCGATGACGCCCCCGACTGGGCGATCGAAGCCGCGCTCGAACGCGTCGAACGCGCCCGCGAGTGGGCCCGCCGCACGGACAACGAGTTCAACTACGACCTCAAGCGCACGGAGATACCCGACCACGACTTCGACGCCGACACCGAAGCCGCCCTCGACGAGGTCGCGGACTTCCTCGAAGCCGAGGACCCCGACGGCGACGCGCTCCAGGGTGAAATCTATGAGGCCGCCAAGCGCCACGACATCGACATCGGCGCGTTCTTCTCGGCGGGCTACCGGCTGTTCTTCGAGGAGGACCAGGGCCCGAAGCTCGGGCCGTTCCTCGCGAAACTCGACCGCCAGTTCGTGCTCGGGCGGCTCCGCCGGCAACGCTAACCCCTTCCCATACCCAACGGCTTTTGCCGCGCGACCCCTGAATTCCCGGTAATGGATATCTGGACGGTCCTCAGCGTCGCCCTGTTCGCGTACTGGGCCGGCGTGTCGTGGGCGAAGGCCCGCAACCTACTGCCGTCGTTCGTCTCCGCGACCGGACCGATTCTCACCCACCACACCAAGCGCGGGAAGCGGCTGCTGGCGTGGGCCGCAGCCCCGACACGCTTCTGGCGCGCGTGGGGGAACTTCGGGCTCGGCGTCGCGCTCGTCGTCGCCGCCGGCACGCTGTTCATGCTGATAACGTCGGCCGCGGGCACGCTCGCGAACCCGCCCGCGCCCTCCGCGGTGAATCAGCCGCGGAACGCGCTGGTCATCCCGGGCGTCAGCGACTTCATGCCGCTGGCGGTCGCCCCCGAAATCGTCGCCGGCCTGTTCATCGGCATGGTCGTCCACGAGTTCGGCCACGGGCTGATGTGCTACGTCGAGGACATCGACGTGGACTCGATGGGCGCGGTGTTGCTGGCGGTGCTCCCCATCGGCGCGTTCGTCCAGCCCGACGAGGAGAGCCAGCGCCGCGCCGACCGCGGGTCGCGTGCCCGAATGTTCGCGGCGGGCGTGACGAACAACTTCCTCGTCGTCGTCGTGGCGTTCGCGCTGCTGTTCGGCCCGGTCGCGGGTGCGGTCGGCGTCGCCAGTGGCGGACTCGTCGGGAACGTCCACGACAACTCCGCGGCCGCCGCTGCCGGCATCGACGCGGGCGACCGCATCACCGAAGTGGGCGGCGTGCCCGTCGCGAACAACACGGCGTTCCAGCAGGCGCTCGCCGACACCGAGAGCCGCGAAGTTGCAGTGACGCTGGCCGGCGGCGAGCAGGTGCGCGTCGACCGCCCCCTGCTCGTGAGCGGCGTCGCCGCTGACTCCCCGCTGGCTGCCATCGATACCGGGAGCGTCCTCACGGCAGTGAACGACACCGCGGTGTACACGGCAGCCGGCCTCGAAGCCGCCGTCGAGAACCGGACGGTCGCGACCTTCGAGACCGCCAACGGGACGAGCGTCACCGCGCCAGCGGGCGCGTTCGTCACCATCGTCCCGAACACCCCCGCAGACGAAGCCGGGCTCCCCGCGGAAGGCAACGTTATCGTGACGCGAATCGACGGCGAGCGCGTCGCCACTGGTGCCGACATGGGCGACGTGCTCGACGCACACGACCCCGGAGCGACGGTCACCGTCGAAGCGTACGTGAACGGCACTGTCGAACCCTATGACGTCACGCTCGGCGAGCAAGACGACGGTTCCAGCTACTTCGGCGGCGCCATCGCTCCCGGCGTCAGCGGCCTCACCGCGTCCGGGTTCGGCGCGCAGCTCTACCCGGCGGAGGCGTTCCTCACGCTGGTCTCCGGGAACGTCGACGGCACGGGGCTGGGCCTGCTGCTCGGCGGCGCCGCCAGCGGCCTCGTCGGCTTCCTCCAGGGCATCGCGGCCGCGCTGTTCCTCCCGCTGTTGAGCCTCATCGACCCCACGCTCGCGTTCAACTTCCCCGGATTCGCCGGCGTGAACACGAACTTCTACGTCGTCGACGGCCCCGTCCCGGATACTGTGGTGTTCGTGCTGGCGAACGTCCTGCTGTGGACTGGGTGGATAAACCTCAACCTCGCGTTCTTCAACTGCATCCCCGCGTTCCCGCTCGACGGCGGCCACCTGCTGCGGACGGTCGCGGAAGCGCTCACGGCGCGACTCCCGATTAGCGACCGCCAGGCGGTCACCCGCGCCATTACCACGAGCATCGGACTGACGATGCTCGCGGCGCTCGTTATCATGTTCTTCGGGCCGCAGCTCCTGAGCTAAAACAGCCTACTCCTCGAAGCCCATCCGCTCGGCGAACTCCTCGGGCGTGTCCTCGACGCGCTCGAACTCGTCGAAGTAGTACTCGTGGTGGCGGATAAGCTGCTCGGCAATCCATGCCGAGAACGCCTCGTCGAAGCGCCACCCGTCGCCCGCCTCGGGGTTGTCCACGGCGAAGCGCTCGTCGGTCGCCAACACCGCGAACACGTGATAGAACCCGAGAATGACGTCCGTCACGTCGTCGGCCGTCTGACCGACCTCCTCGCGCTTCTCCGCGAGCTTCTCGCGGCCCGCCTCCGTGATTTCGAAGTACTTGCGGTCGGGCTCGTCCTCGACCTCGATGCGCTGGGCGTATCCCTCGTCCTCGAACTTGTACAGAATCGGGTAGACGGAGCCGTACGAGGGCTCCCAGTGGCCGCCGCTGAGGTCCGTGATTTCCTTGAGAATCTCGTACCCGTACCGGGGTTGTTCCTCGAGCAATTCCAACACGAGATACGAGACGAGTCCCTTCGGCGGACCGCTCTTGCGCATTCGAGCGCACGTTTCGCTGTTCGGCGGGAAAACGTTTCGGTCGCGGCTATCTGTCTGGTTTTCCGCCGGCATCGTCCGCCACTACTCCGGTGATACATTCTCGAAAGCCCCGGCGTGCTCGCTGCCTGCGGCTCGCTGCGCTCCTCGCTTCGCTGCGGTGCTTGCATCGCCTCGGCTAGCGACCACGCCGCCCCTTTCATTCCACCCGTCTACTGGCTGGTCGGTTCTACACGAGACAGCGGGAGCAACGGCTGCTGACAGGACTCGTTAGGAAAACCCTTCTACGGCGAATCCGAACACCCGGGCATGGTAGACGCGCCGCAGACGGAGGAGGGCTGGTTCGCACTCCACGACTTCCGTACCGTGGACTGGGACGCGTGGCGGGACGCGCCCGAGCGCGACCGCGAGAGCGCACTGGCCGAAGCCGAGTCGTTCCTGCAGCATCGCGAGGCGCTCGCCGACGCCGACGAGGGCGACTCCGCGGTGTTCTCGATTACCGGCCACAAGGCCGACCTCCTGTTCGTGCACTTCCGGGAGACGCTGGACGAACTCGACCGCATCGAGCGCCAGTTCGAGGGGACGGCGTTCGCGGCGTACACCGAGCAGTCGTACTCGTACGTCTCGGTCACCGAGATTTCGGGGTACACGAGCCCCGAGTACTTCGAGGACCCCGAGAGCGTCGACGCGGGCCTCCGGAACTACATGGAGGGGAAGCTCACGCCCGAGATTCCCGAGGACACGTACGTCTCGTTCTACCCGATGAGCAAGCGCCGCCAGCCCGAGCAGAACTGGTACGACCTCCCGATGGAGGAGCGCGCGGAGCTCATGGCGGGCCACGGTGAGGTCGGCAAGCAGTACGCGGGCAAAATCAGCCAAGTCATCGCCTCGTCGGTCGGTCTCGACGACTGGGAGTGGGGCGTCACGCTGTTCGCTGACGACCTCACGGACGTCAAGGACATCGTCTACGAGATGCGCTTCGACGAGGCGTCCTCGAAGTACGGCGAGTTCGGCGACTTCTACGTCGGCCGCCGCTTCCCGCCGAGCGACCTCGCGGCGTACATGGACGGCGAGGAAGTCCCGACGCCCGAGGACGAAGGCCACGCACACGCCCACGGCGAAAGCGAGCACGCACACGGCGAAGGCGGCCACGGTGACGGTGACGGTCACGAGCACGGCGACGGCCACCACGACCACGGCGACGAAGCCGAGGAGAGCGAGGGCATCCGCGGCGAACTCGAAGACCTCGACATCTACGCGGGCCAGCCCCACGGCGAGGACGTCTACGCGACGGTCCTCTACTCCGAAGCGGACACCGACGAACTGTTCGAGGAAGTCGAGGGCCTCCGGAGCAACTTCGACCACTACGACACGCACGTCAAGACCGCCGTCTACGACGGCCGCACGACCGACCGCGCCGCGGTCGTCTCCATCTGGGACACCGCCAGCGCCGCCGACACCGCCGCCGGCTTCCTCTCCGAACTCCCCGATGTCGTCTCCCGCGCCGGCGAGGAGTCCGGCTTCGGCACGATGGGGATGTTCTACGAGACAAAGCCCGAACACACCGACGACTTCGTCGAGAAGTTCGACACCGTCGCCGACGTGCTCGCGGAGATGGACGGCCACTTCGAGACCGACCTCATGGTGAACGTCGAAGACGAGAACGACATGTTCATCGCCAGCCAGTGGGCCTCCAAGGAGGACGCCATGGCATTCTTCCGCTCGGACGACTTCGCGGACACCGTTGACTGGGGCCGCGACGTGCTCGCCGACCGGCCGCGGCACGTCTTTTTACAGTAAATTTTTCTCGTCGGG
>CAXREU010000082.1:0-6546 GCA_964229715.1 Halobacterium sp. | reverse complement strand
TGTGTGCCCGCCCGAAGCCATCCGCCATGGGCCGAGACAGCGCGACCCGACCAGCCGCCGCATCACGAGCGACATCCGGAAAACCACTCGATAGCGACGATGTGACCATCGCGTACGTCGGCGGCGGCAGCCGCCAATGGGTACCAAACCTTGTCCAGGACCTCGCACTCTCCTCGTTCGACGGCGACGTCCGCCTCTACGACGTGAACGCCGAGGCAGCCGAACGCAACGCCGAGTTCGGCAACTGGGTGCAGGCCCACGAGGACGCTACCGCCGAATGGACGTACACCGCAACCAGTGAGCTCAACGCCGCGCTCGACGGCGCAGACGTCGTACTGTTGTCCACGCAGTACGACCCGACCGAAACGTTCGTCCACGACCTCGACATTCCCAAGTCGTACGGCATCTACGGCGCGGTCGCCGCCACAATCGGCCCGGGCGGCATCTTTCGCGCGATGCGAACCATTCCCCTCTACCGGCGCTTCGCCGCGGCCATCCGCGAACACTGCCCAGACGCGTGGGTGTTCAACTTCACGAACCCTGTCCACTTTGTGACACGCGCGCTCTACGACGAGTACCCCGACATCAACGCGGTCGGCATGTGCCACGAGGTGCTGCACGCCCGCGACCAGCTCGCCGAATTCGCCACCGACCACTTGGGGATGGACGCCAACCGCGCGGATGTCTCGGTGAACGTCAAAGGCATCAACCACTTCACGTGGGTAGACGAGGCGTACGTCGACGGCGTCAACCTCTGGCCGCTGCTCGACGACCTCGCGCACGGCAAGGAAGGTAACCGTACGTACGAGCCTACGGACCTCGAAGCCGAGAGCCCGTTCACGGACCCGTGGCAGGTCTCCTGGGAGCTCTACCGGAACTTCGGGCTACTCCCGTTCGCGGGCGACCGCCACATCGTCGAGTACGCGACGTGGTTCCTGCAGGGCGGCAAGGAGGGCCTGAATCGCTGGGGCGTCAAACGCACGGGCAGCGACTTCCGCGCGAAACACTGGACGCCCGCCGAATCCGAACAAACTACCGACGTCAAGGCGTGGCTCTCCGGCGAGCGCGACTTCGACCTCGAATCCTCGGGCGAAGTCCTACTGGACGTGCTGGGCGCGCTTGCCGGCGGCGAGGAGTTCGTCACGAACGTCAACCTCCCGAATAGCGGGCAGGTCGAGGGGCTGGAGTCGGGCGCGGTTGTGGAGACGAACGCGCTTGTCTCCGCCAGCGAAATCCGACCGCTGAGCGCGGGCGGGTTCCCGCGGCCGGTCCGCTCGTTGCTCTCCACGCACGTCGACACAATCGAAACCGGCGTCGAGGCGGCCCGCGACGGCGACGTCGACCACGCGTTCCAGGCGTTCCTCCTAGACCCGCAGGTGTACACACTCCAGACCGAGGACGCCCGCGAGCTGTTCGCGGAACTCGTCGACGCGCAGACGGAGTATCTCGACGACTGGCACCTCGGCGAATCCGACGTGCTCGCGGCGGCCGACGCCTACTGAGCCAAGCGGCGCGTCTCCCCGTGTTTCATTAGGACAGCCCTTCTCCGAGTAGCTGTGAGTTCAGCATCCTCGAATGTCGTCGTCACGGGCGCGCTCAGTGGCGTCGGACAGTGGGTAGTCGACCAGCTCGCCAGTGAGGGCTACGACGTGGTCGGGCTCGACCAGCGCCTCCCCGAAGCGGGCGGCCCCGAGGGCGCGTCGTTCTTCGAGGTCGACCTGACCGACCAAGGCGAGACAGCAGAACTGATTGCGGGTGCGGACCCGGATGCGGTCGTCCACCTTGCAGCGATTCCGGACCCGACCAGCCACGCCGGGTCGCGAGTATTCACGGACACCCCCGAGAGCGCGTACAACGTTCTCGATGCCGCTGGGCGGGTCGGGGCGGACGTCGTATGGGCGAGTTCGGAGTCGGCGTACGGCTTCCCGTTCGCCGACAGCGTGTTGAAACCCGAGTACCTCCCCATCGATGAGACCCATCCGCTCCGTCCAGAGGACGCCTACGGCGTCTCGAAGGTCTCGGGTGAAGCCGTCGCGAAGGCGACCGCGCGCCGCCACGGCGTCTCCGTCGTCTCCATTCGCCCGTCGTGGGTGCAGTACCCCGGCGAGTACCTCACCGAGCACAATCGCGCCAGCTTCGACATCGACGAGCTGGCCGCGCGTTCGACCGAGAACCCACCGGACGGTGGCATCGGGAACTTCTGGTCGTACATCGACGTCCGTGACCTCGCGTCCATGGTCACAGCCGCGCTGGACGCCGACGTCGCCGGCCACGAGGCCTACCTCTGTCACGCCGACGAGAACTACCTCGGCGTCGACACCGCCGACCTGTTCGACGCCCTTTTCGAGGACGCGCCACCCTGCGACACTGCGGGCGACGAGGCCGCGTTCACCACCGCGAAAGCCGAACGCGACCTCGGCTGGACGCCCGAGCACACGTGGCGACACGCCGCCGACGTGGATGTCGACGGGCCGGACTTCGCCTAGCTACTCACTGAGTGCCTCGACGACTGCGTCGTAGGCGGGCTTTCGCTGGAACTCCTCGTCGAACAGCAGCGGCGCTTCGCCGAAGCCGATTGGTGGGAGCCACGACTGGCCGTCGTCCACGCCCCAGGTGACGACTGTGTCGACGCCAGCATCGACAGCCGCAGCGACGACGTCGTGGTAGTATTCGGCCTGTTCCTCGCGGTTGTCGGCGGCGTCGCCGATGCCGACATCGAGTTCGGTGATGTGGACGTCGAGGCCGAGATCCGTGAGCCGTTCGACGTTCGCCGCCACGTCCGCGGGCTCCACGAGGTCGTCGAAGACGTGGAGCTGGAGGCCGACGCCGTCGATTGGAACGCCGCGCGCGATGAGGTTTTCCACGAGGTCGTACACCTCGTCGGATTTCGCGGAGAGGCCGTCGGCGCCGTAGTCGTTGTAGAAGAGGTCGGCGTCGGAGACGTCGGCGGCGTACTCGAACGCGCGGTCGATGTACTCTGGACCGAGCGCGTCCAGCCACTGCGTTTCGCGGAGCCCGCCGTCGTCGGCGACGGCCTCGGTCACGACGTCCCACGCGTCTACGCGGCCACGGTACCGGCCGGCGACGGTGTAGATGTGGTTCCGGAGCAGGCAGTCGGCGTCGGCTTCGGAGCGCGTCCACGGGCGAGCCCACTCGGGATACATCCGATGCCAGACCAGCGTATGCCCGCGGATGTACATGTCGTGACGGTCCGCGAAGTCGACGACGTCGTCGGCGTCCGTGAAGTCGTAGCCGTGCTCGCCGTCGGCCAGTGGACCCCACTTCATCGCGTTCTCGGCCGTAACGGCGTCGAATTCGCGCGCGAGCGTCTCCCGGTAGTCAGTGTCAGTGCGGAGCGAATCGACGTCGACGGCGGCGCCGACGTGTACGTCTGCGTCTGCAGCAGCGTCTCGAAGCGTTCGCATAGTTGTCCTTCACCGCGCTGCGCCTTGAATGTTCCAGCCGCCGACCGCTTGTGGGAACAACACTTATTGGGGCGGTGTGAGTTGCCGCGGCGTACGGTGGTCCCCTCTCGGAACCCGATTCGATTACTCCTGTTGGGCATCGGCGCGGCACTTGCTCGCCTCGGCCTCATTTCCGGCGAGCGAGCGCGGGAGACGACGGACCTCGCGTGGCCGCGCATCGTCACCGGGCTCGCCCGCATGTCGAAGGGCGTCGCGGACGTCGCGATGGTCGGCGTCACGCTCGGGCCGACAGCCATCGCAGGGATGGGGTTCGCGGGGCCGTACTGGGGGATGACGTTCGCCATCGGTGGCGGGATGGCGGCGGGGACCATTGCACTCGTCTCCCAGCGTTTCGGCGCGGAGGCGTACAGTGAACTCGGCCAGGTCGTCCGGTCGAGCGCGGCAGTCGTGACGGTGATGGCGCTCCCGATTACCGTGCTCTTCTGGATGTTCCCGAGCGAGCTGGTCACGCTGCTGAGCGACGACCCGGTTGCCGTCGCGTACGGTGCCGATTACCTCCGCGTGCTCGCCGTTGGCGTCCCGTTCGCCATCCTCAACCAAATCGGGAGTCGTGCGCTCGTCGGCGCCGACGACGCGTGGACGCCGATGGTCGTCCGGTCCAGCGGCGCCATCGCGAACGTCGTCCTGAACGCAGTGTTCATCTTCGTGCTCGACATGGGCGTCGTCGGCGCGGCGCTCGGCACTGTCGTCGCGGGCGTGCTCGTCACGACTGCGTTCGCAATCGGGCTGGCGTTCGGCCGCCTCCCCCTGGTCGGGGAGTTCCCGATTCAGGTCCGGTGGTTCGACCGGTACGTCCACTGGGAGCTGTGCCGCGACCTGGTCTCCATCGGGGTGCCGGTCGTCGGTCGGAGCTCGGTGTGGACGGTCGCGCGGTTCCCGATTCTGGCGTTCGTCGGGATGTTCGGCTCGCACGTCGTCGCGGCGTACGTCATCAGCCGGCGCATCTGGGGGTTGATGAACACGCCCGGCTGGGGGTTCGGCCTCGCTGCGAGCAGCCTCGTCGGGCAGTCGCTGGGCGCCGACGACGAGTCCACCGCGGAGGCCTACGGCCGCGAAATCACGACGTTCACCGTCGCCGTCTACGTCTTCGCGGCCGTGGTTGTCGCGGTTTTCGCGGAGCCAATCGTCCGGTTGTTCCTCGACGACCCCACGTCTCAGGCTGTCCCAGTCGCCGTCACGCTCGTCTACGCGGCGTGCATCGCGGTCGTGCCACAGGGAATTACGAGCGCGGTCGCGGGCGCCCTCGACGCGACCGGCGACACGAACTGGCCGTTCTACAGCCGCGCAATCGGCATGTTCGGGCTCGCCATCCCACTGGTCTACCTCGGCGCGACGACGCCGCTGGGCATCGTCGGGATTCACCTCTCGTTCCTCGCAGAGAGCGTGCCCGGCGCCGCCATCAACTACTATCGGTTCCACTCCGGGAAGTGGAAAGCCATCAGCCGCGGCTACCGCCCGGAAGCCGCGACCGACGACTGACAGCCCCGGGACTCACTGAACGAGGTCGAGGGGGTCCGCGAGGTCGAACTCGCTCTCGTCGAGCCAGCCGACGAATGCCTCGAACAGTTCGAGCGAGTTCCCGGCGTCGTGGAACAAGATAATTTCGTCTTCATCGTTGGCTTCACTCGCGGTCTCGTCGAAGCGTGCTCGAAGTTCCGAGACGTCGTCAGTCTGCCAGTCTGCGATGTCGAGGGTCCACGACCAGTCGAAGCGCGGTGACTGTTCAGTCGTGTCACCGCGGCTCGGACCCGTAAACCCGTGCTCGCGGAGGATGCGTTGGAACGCCTCCTGGAGGTCGCCACCGTCGTCTCCGTAGGGGAAGCGGAACAGACGAGCGGGGCGGTCGAAGCTCGTGCGATCGTAGACGGCGTCGATGCGTCGTTCGGTGCGCGCGAGTTCCTGCTCAAACGCGTCCACGGAAATGTCGGACGCGTACGGGTGCGAGTACGTGTGGTTGCCGAGGTGGTAGCCGGCTTCGACGGCGCGCTCGGCGAGGGCTGGATAGTCGTGCAGCCGACGACCTTCGCAGAAGAAAACCGCGGGCACGTCGTGTACGTCCAGTACGTCGAGTTTCGCGCCGAGCGTCTCCGAGGGCGCATCGTCGATGGTTAAGTGCGCGTTCATGTGTGGCGGTTGCGAGCAGCGGGTACCGGTTATTCCATGTGTCGGCGGCGTTGGGCGTAAGCATGGCGGTTCCCGCCACCAGGTCGATATCGACTGGTGTCCTCGATACTGAGCGCGGCCATGGACCACGTCACGCCGAGATAACTCGGGGTTATCGACAATCAACGATAACGTATAAGGTGGATGTCGAACAACCGGCACGCATGCGTTGGAAGTGCCCTCAGTGCAGCAGTGACGTCACACGAGAACACGGCTCGCTCGTCTGCCGGGACTGCGGCTACGCCCCGAGACACGGTGCGGACTGACCGTCGAGCATACTGCACCGAGCAGGAGGCGGGAAGGCAGCCGACGGAAATCGATACCACAGCCGCGCTGCCGCCCACGACGGCAGAAGTCGAACCGAAACAGCCAGACGTCAGTAGGTTGCGTCGCGAATATCGTCGTTGAGGTCGTCGAACTGGTCGAGGTAGCTCAGGCGTTCCTCGCGCAATTCCGCCTGCGCAGCCTCGAAATCCGCGACGCGGTCCGGGACGCTGAACTGGTCGACATCGATACCCGGGACGTCACTGGGGACAGTCAGGCCGAGCGTGTCGTCGTAGTTCCAATCGATACTCCCACGAGCGACGCCCTCGAGAATCGAGACAGTTTCCTCAACGCCGACGTCGGCGGGGTCGTCGGTGCCGACGGCGCCGGTGTTGATGACGTAGCATTCGACGTCGAGGTCCGCGATGAGGTCTCGGAAGCGGTTGCCTTCTTCGCCTTCGGAGCCGACGATGAACGGATTGGTGCCGACGACGCGAATGGATTCACCTGCTTTAGAGGGGTCGCCGGCGCTGGTCTCGATGGATTCGCCGAGCATGAACGCGACGGCGGCCTGCTCGTTGCTGAGGCGTGCGACTGGCGGCATCAGCGGATTCCGCGTGATGAAAAACACTTG
>CAXREU010000081.1:0-19916 GCA_964229715.1 Halobacterium sp. | reverse complement strand
TTCAGACGTGTGCTCTTCCGATCTCTCGAAGTCGAGGCCGTGGGGCGTCTTGAACTGGCTCGTGAACGGCGGGTCGTAGTCTTCGATGGGGAGCATGTGGAAGATGCCGCCGCCGTCGTTGTTCACGAGCACGATGGTCGCGTTTACGTCGCAGCGGTCGAGCGCGAGCAAGCCGTTCGCGTCGTGGTAGTACGCGAGGTCGCCCGTAATCACGACCAGCGGGTCGTCGGTGGCGCTGCCGGCGCCCAGTCCCGTCGACGTGATGCCGTCGATGCCGGAGGCGCCGCGATTCCCGAGCACGGTCAACTCAGCACTCCGAGGCCGCCCAAACCTGTCCAGGTCTCGAACGGGCATGCTGTTCGAGACCATCACGGTAGCGGGGTCGGGTGCGTCGTCGGCGGCCGCGGCGACCACGTCGCCCTCCAGCAGCGCCTCGCGCTCGTAGGCGTCGACGGCGGTCCAGTAGTCAGCTTCGAGTGCCGCGACGCGGTGGGCCCAGTCGCCCGCGTCGCGGTTCACGCGTTCGGCGAGCGCGTGCGCCGTCGCCGTCGGGTCCGCGACGACGAGGTCGGACGCGGTGAACGTCGCTTCGCGCCATCCGCCTGCGGGGTCGACGAGGAACTGGCGGGCGTCGCTGTCCCGGAGGTAGTTCCGGAGCGGCTTCGACGTCGGCGACGCACCGAAGTGGAGGACGACATCGGGCTCGGGTAGTGGCGGGTCGTCCGCAGCGAGGAAGCCGTCGTAGCCCCCGACGACCCGCGACTCGGACGTGTGCTCGCCGAACCGAACTCTCGAGATCGGGTCCGCGAACACCGGGAAGCCGGTCGCGTCGGCCAGCGCTGCTGCGGCCTCCGAGGTGAGGCCGTGGGCGTCGTCCGGGCCGGCGACGACGAGGCCGCGGTCTGCGGAGTCGACGGCACCTACGAGAGCATCGAGAGTCGCGTCGTCGGGCGCTGCGGGATTCTGGTGGACGTCGACGAACGGCCCGTCGCGGCCATCGGCAGCCAGCGGATATTCGTCGGCGAAGTCCGCGGGCACGTCGCCCGGAACCTCGACTGGTTCGAGGGGCTTCGCGAACGGGACGTTGAGGTGCACGGGCCCGGGGTTCGCGCCGGTCGTCTCGCCGACGGCGCGACAAACCGAGGTTCGCAGCGAGCGGAGTTTGCGGTCGTCGGCCTCTGGTTCAGGGAGTTCGCGGAACTGGCGGACGGCGTCCCCGTACAGTTTGGTCTGGTCGACGGTCTGGTTCGCGCCGGAATCCCGGAGTTCCGGCGGGCGGTCGGCTGTGAGGACGAGCAGCGGGACGCGCGCCTGATTCGCCTCCATCACGGCGGGATGGAAGTTCGCGGTCGCGGTGCCCGAGGTCGATACGACGGGCGTCGGCTTGCCAGTTCGTTTCGCACGGCCGAGTGCGACGAACGCCGCCGAGCGCTCGTCTCGGGGCGAGACCACTGTACCGCCGGCGTGGCCGGCGCGCGCGACGGTCCGCGGCGTCCCACGACTCCCCGGGCAGACGCAGACGGCGTCCACACCCGCGCGCACAAGCTCGTGGACTACTGCCCGCGCCCACAGCGTGTTGCGGTTCGGCGCGCTCATGAGCGCAGCTCGTCCAGAATCGGCTGGTACTTGAGCTGGACTTCCGCCCACTCCTCGCTTGGGTCGCTGTCCGCGACGATGCCGTTGCCCGCGAACATCGTCACGGTGCGGTCCCGGGCGACCGCCGACCGCAGACCGACCGCGAACGTGCCGTCGCCGTCGCCGTCAAACCAGCCGACGGGCGCGGCGTACCAGCCGCGGTCGAAGGTCTCGGTCTCCCGAATCACGTCCAACGCAGCGTCCTGGGGGAGGCCACCGACAGCGGGCGTCGGGTGCAGGGCTTCGGCGACGTCGAGGACGTGCGTGTCCTCGCTCACGTCGGCCGTAATCGGCGTGCTCAGGTGCTGGATGTTCGAGAGCTTGCGGACGCTGCGCTCGCCCACGGAGACGTCGCCGAACGCGCCGAGCTGGGCGGCGAGGGTGTCGGTGACGAGGCGCTGCTCGTGGCGGATTTTCTCGCTGTCACGGAGCCGCGCGGCGAGTTCGGCGTCTTCCTCGGGCGTATCGCCGCGGCCGCCGGAACCCGCGAGCGCGACAGTCTCCACGCTCCCGTCGCGCAGCGTCACGAGGCGCTCGGGGGTCGCGCCGAGGAACGCGGCGTCGCCGGTCGGCTCCACGAGGAACCGGAAACACGACGGGTACGACTGGCGCAGCCGCTCCAGAAGGTCGCGGGGGTCGAGGTCGTCAGCGAGGTCCGCGCGAAGCGCGGTCGCCAGGACGACCTTCTGGAGGTCGCCCGCGTCGATGCGTTCGACGGCGTGCTCGACCTGCTCGCGCCACGACGCCTCGTCGCTCGTGGGCGTGGTCGATTCGACGCCGGGGCGCGGACCGCTCGGTTGCATCGCGGGCAGCGCCTCGACTCCCTCGCGGGCGTCCTCGAGTGCCGCGTCGACATCGGCGGGATCGACGTCCTCGCCCGCTCGCGTGACGGTCAGCCACGTCTCCTCGCCCGCGCTCGCCAACTGGACTTCGGGGAGCACGAACTGCGCGGCGGGGAACCCGCGCCACGTGCCGCCGGGGGTGTGGTCGTCGTGGAACGCGAACCCACCCAGCAAGCGGGGGCGGGCGACCTCGGGGCCGTCGTGGTTGCCGTCGTCGAACAGCGCGGTCGCCCACTCGCGGACGGCGTCGAAGCGGTCGCCGCCGGCCGCGGTCCCCGTGGCGGCGGCGCCGACGCCGGACAGTTCGAGGCCGTCCGGGTCCGCCCAGTGGATGCGGGGCGCGTCCCGGGCCGCCAGGAACGCCCGATAGGAGACGTCGGCCACCCGGCAGCTCCTGCTCACGACCGCCCCACGGGCGGCCGCTTCGCCGGACAGAGAACTCATTGTTCGAGGTTCGGGACGCTGCGACTAAATAGCCTATCCTTCGGCGCCGCCTAGCTGTACCGGTCTTCGGCCCACGGGTCGGCGGTGTTCGAGTAGCCGCGCTTCTCCCAGTAGCCGCGCTCGGGCTCGGTGAGGAATTCGATGCCGTCGACCCACTTTGCGCCCTTGTACGCGTACTTGTGGGGCGTGACGACGCGCAGCGGACCGCCGTGTTCGCGGGGGAGGTCGCCGCCGTCGAACGCCCACGTGAACAGAACTTCCTCGCGCATGCAGTCCGCCAGCGGGAGGTTCGTCGTGTACCCGTCGAGGGCGTGGAACATCACCGTCGTCACGTCGTCGTGGACGCCCGCGAGGTCCGCGAGGCGCGGGAACGGGACGCCCGTGAACTCGCAGTCGAACTTCGACCAGCCGGTGACGCAGTGGAAGTCCTGGCGCTGCGTGACGCTGTCGAGGTCGCGGAACTCGTCGTAGGAGAAGGCGAGTTCGTCGTCGACGGCGCCCGTCACCGTGAACGTCCAGTTCTCGCGGTCCCACTTCGGCGTCCCGCCCTTCGACAGCACGGGGAACTTCGACGTCTCGCGCTGGCCGGGCGGCAGCCGGTCGTCGCCGAACTCCTCGTAGAGGTCCGTGACGTCCACGACAGTCATACTCTCCAGTAGGCGCCGCGGCCACGTATTCCTACCGACTCGGGGCCGCGCCGCCGGTTTCGAGAATCGCAGGCGTCGCGGGCTCAGCCCGGAAAACGCCCCAGAATCCGCCCCCGTCAGGCTTAAGAACGGTGGCGGCGAAGCCCCGCCCAGAACGATGCCCCAAATCGAAGTCAACATCCCGGACCAGATAGAGATGCAGATTGCACAGCTCGTCGAACAGGGGGAGTTCGTCAGCCGCGAGGAGGCCGTCGAGCAGCTGCTGTCGTCGGGGATTCGCGCGTACAAGACCAGCGGTCCGTCCGACGAAGAGGAGGGCGCCGGCCTCGAGAGCGAGGGCGGCATGATGGGCCACGAAGACGAGTACGTCTTCTAGGCCGCCGACGCGACCGCTCTCCACCCCGTCGTGACGGGCGTGGTACGCTTTCGCAGACAACGCTTAAACGCCCGAATTCCCTACAGTAACCAAGCATGCACAAGGACGAGCTCCTCGACCTCCACGAACAGATGGTGCAGATTAAAGACCAGTTCCTCCAGTTCGACAACGTCGACGACGACGCCTTCCAGGCGTACGAGGAACTCGAAGTCGAGCCTTCCCACGTCCACAAGTCCAAGAGCGAGCACAAACACGCCGTGTTCCTGCTCGGCAACGCGCTCGCGGCGGCGATGAGCGAGGACGAGTTCTCGAACGCCGGCCGGCTCAGCAAGCGGATGAAGGAGCTCGCCGACGACGCATCGAGCAAACTGTAACTGTTCTTCGCTCACGGGCTCGTCGCCGTCAGACGCGCGTAGGGCGCCCGTCCGCCCGGAAAGTCTTATACGCGCCCCTTGCCTTCCAGTGGGTATGCAGGCACACACGGTCGAGCGGGTGGAGTCTTGGGACTCCCGACCGTTCTCGGGTGGATTCCGCGAGTTACACGAGCTCGCGGACCGGGAGTTCTCGGGAGCGGTCGTCGCCGACGACACGTGGTTGTTCATGTTGAACGGCCGCGTCATCGGCGTCTACGAGGGTGAGGTCGAGGACTTCGGCGACGCCTCCGGGACGGTGTACGAGGCCCCCCACCCCAGCGTCGCGCTGTTGTTCTCGATGCAGGAGCGCGGCGGCGAGACGCAGGCGAAGTACTACACCAACGACACGCCACTGTCGGAGGCCGCCGACACCCTGGAGAACGCGAGTTTCACGGGCTACATCGAGCTCTCCGAGAACGTGCTCTCGGGGGATTACTACGTCGTCTACTACGGCGGCCGGTCGATGAGCGCGGCGTTCGTCGGCGCCAGCGAGGAACTCATCACGGGCGAGGAGGCCTTCGAGCGCGCCGACGACGAGGTCGGCGTCTACGAGGTCAAGAAGTCCCCCGTAAACGTGACGGAGCTCCCGGAAGTCGAAGACGAGTCGGCTGCGGCGGCGGGCGCCGCCGCGACGGAGAGCAGCGACGAGTCGGAACCCGACGAGTCGGAGACGGACGAATCGCGCGACGAGAGTGGCGCGAACCAAGAGCAGCCGAGCGAGGGCGCGTCCGAGTCGGCGCCGACTGCGCCCCGAAGCCCCCCATCGGCACCGTCGGCGGACGCAGCCGACGACGCTACGACGGACGCGGATTCGCCGGCGGACGCCGCGGAGGACACCGGCGCGTCTGCGGACGACGACGACGCAGCCGGCCCGCCCGCGGAAGTGAGCGCGGCGAAGGAAGCTGGCGTGAGCGGCGACGAGCCGTCGACGGCCGAGGCAGCGGCGAAAGCGGCCGACGAGGACGAAGAGGGCGTCTTCGACCAGGAGGAGGAGTGGCGCAACGCCCGGTCGGTTCCAACCATCGACCCCGAGAAGAGCGAGTCCACCGACGGCGGAGCGACGCGCTCGAAGTCGACGTCGAAGAGCGCGAGCACCGAGCGCGCCAAGCAGTCCAAGTCCGCGAACGCGAAGTCCAAGCAGAGCGCCGCGAAGAGCAAGAGCGGGAAGCCGCGTTCGACCGTCGAGAAGCTCAAGCGCGCGGTCAAGCAGCGCGACGCGAAACTCGAGGAGGCCGCCGAGCGCATCGACTCCCTCGAATCCGAGCGGTCGGAGCTCCGCGAGCGCGTGGAGACGCTGGAAGCCGAACGCGACGAGCTACAGGCACGTGTGGACGACCTCGAAGCGCAACGGGAGGAAGCCCGCGAAGCCGGCAGCGAGGAGTCGACTTCGGAGCCTGACCTCACGCCCGCGGCGGCGCTCTCGGACACGAACCTCTTCGTGCGCTACGGGTCGAAGGGGAAGCCGACCCTCGACGACCTCGGGCCCGACACGGACCTCGAGGCGGTGAACCAGAACCTCCGCATCGACCACCACACGCAGTTCGAGGCGGCGGACGCGACCGTCGACGGCGAGGACTACGAATCGTTCCTCGAAGCGTCGGCGGCCTACCGCTTCGTATCGTGGGCGGTCCGGGAGCTCCCCTTCGAGATTCGGGACGCCGGCCACACCGACGGGCTCGCGGACCTCTACGATGCGCTGCCCGAGGTCGACCGCGCGGAACTCGACGGCACCGTCGCCGTCGACACCGAGGAGGGCACGACGTCGCGGACGTTCGACGTGGTCCTGCGGGACCGGATGGGCGACCCGCTGGTGGTCGCGGAGTTGAACGCCGAGCGCGAACCTGTGACTGGCGAGGAGATGGGCGCGCTCGTCGACGACGCGACCGCGGTCCGCGAGGGCGTCGACGAGCTCAGCGCGGCGATGTACGTCACGGCGTCGTTCTTCGAGCCCGCAGCGCTGGAGACGGCGAGCGAGGAGACGGGCGGCGGCGGCTTCCTCAGCCGCAACGACAAGGAGAGTTTCGTGAAGGTGGGCCGGAAATCCGGCTACCACCTCTGTCTCATCGAGGACCGCAACGACGCGTTCCACCTGACCGTCCCAGAACTGTAGGCGGGACGAGTGAAATCGGCGTTACTCGGCTTCCGCGGCGGCGTCGATTTTCATCGCTTCCATCTTGTCGACGAGGTCGTCGACTTTGCCGTCGAGTTCGTCGACGAACTCGCTGGTTCGCTCGGTCGTGATGGCTCCCTGCGACGACGGCTCGATGAGGTTCTCCTCTTCGAGCACGCGGAGGGAGTACCGGACCTTGTGGTGGGGGTAACCGGTCTCGTTGGACATCTTCACGATACCGATGGGTTCGTTCTCGATGACCATGCGGAGAACCTGCAGATGGCGCTCCAGCATATCGACTTCCTTCTCAAGCCGGTCTATCATGGCATTTGTTAACTTGTCTTGGCGGGGGTTTAAAGGTTGTCGTAGGGCGCCGGCGAGAAAGCGACAGTATTCGCTTGCGATTGGCAACAGTTAACGCTTGCGTCCAGCGCCCGCAGCGCCCCTATTCTGCCCGTACGTCCAACATCGCGCCCCACACCCCGATTGAATATGCACGGCCGTGCTCACATCTGGCGGCGAGACCGTAACCGGTTTGACGACGCTGGTGGAACCCAGTAGTATGACCGTCACCATCGTCGGGTCGCAACTCGGCGACGAAGGCAAAGGCGGCGTCGTCGACCTGTTCGGCGACGCGGCCGACGTCGTCGTCCGGTACCAGGGCGGAGACAACGCCGGCCACACCGTCGTCGTCGGCGGCGACGAGTACAAGCTCTCGCTGGTTCCCTCCGGAGCCGTCCGCGGGAAGACCGGTGTCCTCGGGACCGGCTGCGTCGTCAACCCCGAGACGCTGTTCGACGAAATCGACGCGCTCCGCGAGCGCGGCCTCGACCCCGACGTCCGGGTCGCCCGCCGCGCCCACGTCATCCTCCCGTACCATCGCGTGCTCGATGGCATCGAGGAGGACGTCAAGTCCGACTCGGACCTCGACGCCGGGACCACGGGCCGCGGCATCGGCCCGACGTACGAGGACAAGGCGGGCCGCCGCGGCGTCCGCATCGGCGACCTGCTCGACCCGGAAGTGCTCCGCGACCGCCTCGAGTACGCCGTCCCGCAGAAGCGCGCGCTCTACGAGGACGTCTACGGCGGCGACGCCGGCGAGGAGTTCGACGTCGAAGCGCTGTTCGAGCAGTACCGCGCCTTCGGCGAGCGCATCGAAAATGAGGGGATGGACGTCAACGCCGGCGACTACCTCGCCGACCGCATCGACGACGGCGACAGCGTGATGCTGGAGGGCGCACAGGGCACCAGCCTCGACATCGACCACGGCGTCTACCCCTACGTCACGTCCTCGAACCCGACCGCGGGCTACGCCGCCACCGGCACCGGCCTCGGGCCGACCACGGTCGGCCAGGGCGAAGTCGTCGGCGTCGTGAAGGCCTACCTCTCCCGCGTCGGCACCGGCCCGCTCCCCACCGAGCTCACGGGCGACGACGAGGACCTCGCCGAATACATCCGCGAGGAGGGCGGCGAGTACGGCACTGTAACTGGCCGCCCGCGCCGCGTCGGCTGGCTCGACCTCCCGATGCTGCGCCACGCCGCGCGCGCCAACGGCTTCACCGGCCTCGCCATCAACCACCTCGACGTGCTCGCCGGTCTCGACGAAGTGAAAGTCGGGCACGCCTACGAGCTCGACGGCGAGACCATCTACTCGATGCCCGCAACGACCGAGCGCTGGGGCGACTGCGAGCCCGTCTTCCGGAGCTTCGACGGCTGGCCCGAGTTCGACCCCGAAGCGGTCGCCGCCGAGGGCTACGACGCGCTCCCCGAGCAGGCACGCAAGTACGTCGAGTACGTGGAAGACGAACTCGACACCGCGGCCTACGCGCTCGGCGTCGGCCCCGGCCGCGAGGAGACCGTCGTCCAGCAGAATCCCTTCGAACAGTAGCGCCCCGCAACCCGCACGCTTTTTGTCCGCGCCCTCGTCGGTTCGCGCATGAAAGAAGACCTCGTGGACATCATCTGCTGCCCGCTGGACAAGCACGACCTCGACCTCGACGTCGAGGAGCGCGAGGACGACGAAATCCTCTCGGGAACGCTCACCTGCACGGAGTGTGGCGAAACCTACCCCATCGAGGACGGCATCCCGAACCTGCTGCCGCCCGACATGCGCGAGCAAGCTCCCGCGTAACTCTCGGGAAGCTTTTTCTAACCGTAGTTCCATCCACTGACCGTGCCCGAACGGCTGTCCGTCCACCTCAACCGGGACCACCCGCGCGACCTGCAGCCGGCAGTGGCGTCGCTGGAGACGGACCGGTCGTTCGTTCTGGTCTTCGAGAACCACGGCGGCCCCGTCCACGTCCACCTGCGCCTCGACGACGCGCTCGCCGCGGTCGCGGACGTCGCGGCCACCCAGGTCTACGTCGACGAGGGCGAGACCCGTGGCGTCGAAATCGCGATTCCGGCCGACCACCCACCGGCGAAGGGCTACGTCGAGCTGTCGACGGGCTACGGCGCCGAGCAGGCGCGCGTGAATGTCACCGTCACCGACAAACGAAAGGACGGCGGCCCGGACGTCGCCGTCGACGAGTCGCTCTCCGAGAAGGCCGAGCCGACGGGCGACGAAGACTCAGTGGCGCTCGCTGACGTCGCACTCCCGACGGCTGCCGCGACCGCTGTCGTCGTGGTCGCCGCCGCGCTCACCGTCTCGATTTCGGACTCGGTGGCGGTGCTGGTCGGCGTGCTCGCGCTCCTCGGCGGCGTCGGGGTCGCCGCCTACGTGCTGTCGACGTGAGAATTACTCGTGGTCCTCGGGGTACGTCGGCGTCCCCGAGAGCCCGTGTTCGTCCATGCGCTTCGCGCGTAGGAACCGCGTGCGGTAGCGGTTCGCGCCCTCGTTGACGTCGGCTTCCCGAATCTCGTCGACGCGGCCGTCCGCGACCGCGTCCACGATGTCCTCGAGTTGTTCTTTCTCCGCGGGCGTCAACTCGAACGTGTACTCCCGTGACTCCTCGCGTTCGAGCGTCGTGAACTTCCGCGCGGCCGCGATGAACAGCGAACACGGCTCCCGGCACGGGAACTCGCCGTCGCCCCGGGGCACGTCGAGTTCTTCGTCCTCGCTTTTGTCCCATTCGCGGCGCTTCACGCACTGTGAGTCCACGCAGCAAGCCTCGGCCGCCCACTCGAGGGCGTCGTCGTCGAGCTGTTCGACGATGCTGTAGATGCCGGACTGGCGGTCCGCGACCTCGTCCCAGTGGTCGACATCGAGGCCACCCTCGCGGCTCGCGGCTCCGTCGCCGCCGCTCGCTCCAGTCGTTGGCTCGCTCCGCTCGCCCACGCGCTCCCGGTGCCAGTTCGACACCGTCGCGGGGTAGACGTAATCGACCGTCTGCACGAGGTCAGACCCATCTAAGTCGACGAACGCCCAGCCGTGCGGGAGCGTCGGCGCCGTCGAGAGTGGGCGGTAGCGGCCCTCGTCGTCGTGTTTCACGAGGTGGCGGGCTTCCAGCGGGTCCGTGTACGCGTCCACGTCCTCCCCGAGGTCGTCCTCGTGGCGGACCTCGTAGCGGCGCCGCCCGCCCTCGCTGAGCACGGCGGTGACCGCGAGCTGGCCCCACGAACGCGTGTGGCCGCCGCGGAGTTCGTCGTAGCGCTCGGGGACGGCCTGGTCGTCGGCGCCCTCCAGCCACCGCAGGAACGCGCGTCGGGGCGTGTCGTGGCCTTCGACGACGCACTCCCAGTAGTACCAGTTGGTGGCGTACGGGTCGCCGGCGCGCTCCCGGAGCAGGTCTTCGCTGACCGTGAGCTGTTCGCCGGGCGTCTCCCAGCGGTAGCCGCCGTCCGTGGGTTCGACGACGAGGCCGTCGAAGTCGATGCCGTCGTCGGCAGCGTCGACGAGCGCCGCTTCGACGTCGTCGAAGGTGTCGGCTGCGGACATCAGTCCCCCGCGCTCGTCGCGCTGTCACTCTCGGTCTGTCGGCGCACGCGCTCGATGGCGTCCGCGAGGTCAGCGCCCGCGTCGTCGGCGCGTTCGAGGATGACGTCCGCGACCAGCGGCTCGGTCCCTACCGCGCCCGAGTACCAGATTCGGTGCCCGTCGACTTCCGTCGGGACGTCGTAGCCCGTGCGGTAATCGTCGGTCAGCCCCATGTCCTCGGGGATGTCCTCCTGCGTGTGGAAGCCGTCCGCGACGAACAGCGGGACGACGACGATGTCTTCGCACGGGCGATGCCCGTTCGAACGGCCCGAGGCGCGTGGCGCCTCGCTGTCCTCCGCCTCGAAGAACTCCGTGACGTCGTCGACCTCGGGGTCCTCGTCCATGAACACCGCCTTCACCTCCTCGAAGCGCCCCGATTCGCGGATGCGGTCGGCGTGGTAGTGGATGGCCTTCGCGGAGTTCTCGTTGCGCTCCGTGCCGTGACCGACGACCGCGAGGCCGAAGCCTGCCCCCACATCAGGGTCGTCGGTGATGGACTTCGCACGCTCGATGATGACGTCGCTCATCGAGTCGTGGGTGCCGACCGGCCCGCAGTAGTGGACGGTCTTGTCGACGTCCTCGGCCTGCACGGTGACGTGGTCGGCGTCCGTGCCGTCCGAGTCCCAGTCCTCGGGGTCCCAGCCCGCGAGGCGGAGTTCCCGGGGGATGACCTGTTCCGTGAAGTAGCCCTCGGAGATGAACAGCGGGACGACGAACACCTCCTCGGATTCGAGCGTGCGCAGCACTTCGCGGAACGACGGTTCCTCCTTCCAGAACGCCTCCCGGACCTCGTCGAAGGCGCCCGACGCGCGGATGGTGTCCGCGTGGGTGAACGCCGGGTCCGACGAACCCGGATTGAGGTGCGAACCGTGGCCGACGATGACCAGCGCTTGCATACTCTCTGGTAGGACAGATGCGTCCTTAGTGGCTTCGCAAGCGGCGGCCAGCGACGGGAGTAGCGGACAATTTCGCCCCATTTATCCTCTAGCAGGCAAACCACGTGTTATCAATGAGGCGACAGACGCTGCTGACCGTCGCCGTCGCCGTCCTCCTCGTCACCAGCGGCTGCACCGGCCTCGACGTCCTCGCTGACGACGCGGCGACGCCGCCGGACGTCGACGTCGCCCAGCGCTACGAATCCCTCGACACCCTCGAAGCCACGCAGGTGACGACTGTCGACTCCAAGACCACCAACGAGACGCGCTCGCTCGTCCGCATCGACGTCACCGACAACCGGTTCAGACAGTTCCAGCGCGTGCTCGCACCCGAGTCCCGCGCGGGCGACGTGACGGTGGTCAACGAGTCCGGGTCACTGGTATACGACGCCGACGAGAACACGGTTACGCGCGCCCCGCGGACGGGCAGCTACTCCGGCAGACACCAGACGACGTACCTCGAACGCGTCGTCTCGGCTGCGCGCGGCGACGACATGACCGAGCCGCCGGACGGCGTCTCACCGCTTCCCGTGGTTCCCGCGACCCGAACCAAGCCGTCGATTCCCGAGGACGCCATCGAGGGCTTCGAGGTCGAGTACCTCGGGACGCAGACCGTCGCCGGGCGGACAGCACACGGCTTCGAGCTGACCGCAGTTTCGGAAGCGGCGCTGTCCGTCAATCGGACACTGTGGCTGGACAGCGAGTACTACTACCCACTGCAGACGAGTCAGCGCCTCGACGACCGGAACCGGACTATCGAGTCGTCGACGCGACTGACGAACGTCACCTTCGACGCCGACCTGCCTCCCGGCGCGTTCGACTTCGACGTTCCCGAGAACGCCACGGTAGAGTCGCTGAACGTCTCCACGCAGTCGTTCGACTCCGTGAACGCGCTCCGCGAGCACGTCGACGTCTCGGTTCCCGACCCCGAGGTGCCCGCGGGCTACGAGTTCGAGGAGGCGCAGTACATCGGCGGAAACGTGACACAGGCCAGCCTCCAGTACGTCACGGCGACCGGCGAGCGGCTCACGGTCACCAAGATGCCGTCTGCGCCGCACAGGTTACGGGAGTTCGACTCGGGGGAGAACGTCACCATCGCGGGCCGCGCCGGCCAGTACGTTACGACGCCGCGAAGCAACTTCGTGTCGTGGTCGTGCGGCGATACTCGTTACGCCGTGGTCGCCACCGACTTGGACGAGGAGTCGCTGCTGGCGGTCGCCGACTCCGTGGGCTGCGAGTAGCTACGACGGTCGCCGGTACAGCGAGTACGCGATGCAGAGCAAGCCCGCCAACTGGAGCATCCTGACCACCAGCCGGAACGGTGCTTCGAGGCTCACGTCGAGGACGCCGTATCGAAGCATCGCGGAGCCGACGAACGTCGCGGTGTACGTCACCGCGGTCAGGAGGATGAGCCCCGCGGAGAGATACTGCATCGGCACGCTCTGGTGGCGGCGGAACCCCCGGTAGGCGTGGTAGCCGATGAACAGTCCGACGGCGGTCGCGGCGAACGACGCGGCGACGTTGACGACGTAGAGTGCGTTCATTATAGTCCCTCCCACATTCTCGTGAAGCGGTCGGCGACGTCCTCGGATTCGCACTCGACCTCGGTGGTGAACTCGCCGTCGTCGAGTTCGAGCGTGAACCGTTGGAACGTCGCCCGGTAGACGCGGTGGTGGTTGCCGTCCGACCGGACGTTGATGGATTCTTCGAGCAGTTCGTGGTCGGTCAGGTCGTCGATTCGCCGATACACCGTCGCGGTCGACGCGTCACAGGCCTCGCTCAGTTGGCTGGCGGACATTGGTTCCGTGCTCGCCGCTGCGAGGATGGCGCGGGCGTGCTCGTCGTCGAGCAACGAGAGCACTGACGTCGGGTCGCTGTCCTCGCTCACGGGGCGTCGTACTCGCTACGGTGGTTTAAAACAGGGGAGTGCTCGCAGGCGCTGAGACTTATGCCCCCGCGGCGACGAAATCGAAGTATGACGAAAGCGGCGGCGACGCGCACAGCAGTCGACGAGCACCCGTTCCTACGTCGAGCGCTCCGCGCGGGCGTCGTGAACCACGCGGCGGCCGCTCGCTTCCTCGACGTGGACGGCGACGAGGACGCGGTCGGGGCGGCGATTCGACGGTACAGCGAGGACCTCCCGGCGTTCGACACCGAGGCGCGGGACGCGCACGTCTCGATGCAGTCCGGGCTCGGCGCCAGCGACGACGGCCTGCTCGTCGTCGCGGGCCGCGGGTTCGAACCTGGTGAAGGGGATTTGACGGCGCTGCTCGCGAGCGGCGACGTGGACACGCGGACGCTCGCGGCGGCGCTGGAACGCCTCCACGCCGTGGACGTCGACCCGGTGGCCGCGGGCGTCGCCGAGGACACGCTCGCGGTGGTCGTCGAGCGGCGGGACGGCGCGGACGCGTTGCGCGTCGTCGAGGACGCGCTCGACGCCGTGCCTGCCTGACCGCGTCAGGCGCCGTCAGTTCCGACGCTTTGAAACGCCAGCGCGCGTACGTTCGGCTGTATGACTCTCTACGTGTCGAACACCCTCTCCGGCGAGCGGGAGGCGTTCGAGCCCCACGACCCCGAGGAAGTTCTCGTGTACACCTGTGGGCTCACGGTCTCCGACGACGCCCATCTCGGACACGCTCGCCTATGGGTGCAGTCGGACGTGATGGCGCGGTGGCTCTCCCACGTCGGCTACGACGTCCGCCACGTCCAGAACTTCACGGACGTCAACGAGAAAATCGTCGCGCGCACCGGCGAGGACGACCTCGGCGACACCGAACAGGACGTGGCGCGCCACTACATCGACTCCGTCATCGAGGACATGCGCGACCTCAACCTCCAGCGCGCGGAAGTGTACCCGCGGGTCTCCGAGCACGTCCCCGAAATCATCGACCTCGTGGAGACGCTCATCGAGGAGGGGCACGCCTACGAGGCGAACGGCTCGGTCTACTTCGACGTCACGTCCTTCGAGGACTACGGGAAGCTCTCCGGCCAGCGGGTCGAGGAGATGGAAGCCCAGGGCCCCGAGTCCGAACGCGGCGAGAAGCGCCACCCCGCGGACTTCGCGCTCTGGAAGGCGGGCGCGGTCGACCCCGAGGACGCCAACGAGCACCGCAGTGACGACCTGCCGCCGCTCGAAGCGGCCGCCGGCCAGACCTGGGAGTCGCCGTGGAGCGAAGGCCGACCGGGCTGGCACATCGAGTGCTCGGCGATGAGCATGACCCACCTCGACGACCACATCGACATTCACGTGGGCGGGCAGGACCTCGTGTTCCCCCACCACGAGAACGAGGTCGCGCAGAGCGAGGCCGCGGCGGGCGAGCCGTTCGCGAAGTACTGGCTGCACGTCCGCCTGCTCGAAACCGAGGGCGAGAAGATGAGTTCCAGCCTGGGAAACTTCTTCACGACGAAGAACGCCATCGAGGAGTTCGGGCCGAACGTCGTCCGGATGTTCCTCGTCTCCACGTCGTACACGCAGCGCCAGACGTACTCCGAGGAGACCATCCAGGAGGCCCAGCAGCGCTGGGAGCGCCTCGAGCGCGCCTACGAGCGCGCGACGGACGCCGCCGACAGCCCGGACGCGTACGCGAAAGTCGAGGCCGGGGCCCTCCGCGAGGCAGTCACGGAAGCCCGGGAGGAGTTCGAGGCGGCGATGAACGACGACTTCAACACGCGCGCGGCGGTGAGCGCGCTGCTGGAGCTCGCCTCGGCCGTCCACCGTTACGTCGACGCGACCGAGCGCTACGACTACCGCGGGCTCGTGGACGCCATCGAGACGTTCGAGGAGCTAGGTGGGGACGTGCTCGGCTTCCAGTTTGAGACCGTCGAGGGCGGCGAGGTCGAACTCGCCGGCGACCTCGTCGAACTCGTCTTGGATATTCGAGAGGAAGCCCGCGAACAAGGGAATTACGAGCGCGCGGACGAACTCCGCGACCGCCTCGAATCCCTCGGCGTCACCGTCGAGGACACCGACGACGGCGCGAGCTATCGGCTCTGACTGTCCGCCGAGGCAGAGTTGTCTGTTTGACACGAAAGCCACCAAGCTTATTCCCGCCGACCGGGTTCTGTCCTCTATGCACCGACGAACGGCGGTCGCCGTAGCGTTCGCCGCATTAATCGCGACCAGCGGCTGTCTCGGCATCCTCGGCGGGGACGGCGTGGAAGTCTCCGCGTCGCAAGCCACCGTCTCCGAGGACGCCCTGCAGGAAACGGGCTACGAGGAAGTCAGCGTGGAGGAATCGGAGGTCACCCGCGAGTTCTCCGCGGCCGGTCAATCGCGGAACGTGACCGTCACTAACTGGGTGGCGATGTACGAACGCACTGTCGACGTGCCCGTCATCGGCGAGCAGCGCGCCGCCGTCTTCGGCGCGTTCGCCAGCCCCGAGGTGAGCGTCTTGGGCCAGTCGTTCAATCCTATCGACGACTACTCCGAGCGCGACCTCGCCGAACTCGCCCAACAGCAGTACGACGGCCTCTCCGTCGGCCAGACCGCGAGCACTCGCGAGATGACCGTGCTCAACGAGTCCACGGAGGTCACGAAGTTCGAGGGCACCGCCGAGATTAGCGGGCAGTCCGTCGACGTCTACATCCACGTCACGAAGGTCAAACACGACGGCGACCACGTCGTAGCGGTTGCCATCTACCCGCAGGACCTCGACGGCGAACAGGAGCGCGTCGACGCGCTGCTGACCGGTCTCGAACACTGACGCAGTAACCCCTCGTTTTTCGCTCACCCGCTCGAAGTGTTACGCGCGTTCAACTACGTTGACGTCGTCCGGGATAAATTAAGAAATGAGTGGTAAACACCCATACTGGATTTATTTGCCCACTTTTTCTCCGTCTTCGGAGGCATACTAGCAATATCAACGGCCTAAACTAGTATTATGGGTAGTTTTACCATCAATGTGGGTGCTACCGATGCGCATGGTTCGAATGGATTCGTACACGCCTCCGGCCACCAACCGCTACGAGTGCACCGGCTGTCTCAGCCGCTTCGAGCGCGAGACGCACCTCGCTGACTGCCCGGAGTGTGGTGAACCTGTGCAGAACGTAGCTGTTCCCCGGGAGTAGCTGTCGATGCAGCGGTCCACCCATGGGTTGGGCCACCCTACCAAGGGCCTTTTTATAGTAGGTCTGTGTTTCTTCGAACATGTCTGCCACAGACAGCGGTGACGGCGTAACGGGCTTCTACGAACGACAAATCGGGCGAGCCCAGACTGCCGACGAGGTGTACGGCTACCTCGTGTTCGTCGCTGGACTGTTACTCGGCGTCCTCGGCATCCTGCTGTTCCTGCCGAGCGAGTCCGCCGGCTCGCTCCGCGAGTACAGCATCGCAATCGGCGCGGCCGGGTTCGCGTTGCTCGTCGCCGGCCCCGTCGTCCGGCTCCCGCTCCAGCGAGCCGCGACGATAGCCGTCTCTCTCGGTGTCCTGCTGTGCGCGGCCGCCATCGCGTGGTTCCTCGTCGTCGTCCCGAGCGAGTGGTCGGTTGCGAGCGGCCACCAGGGCGTCATCACCCTCTACGTCGTCGGCATCGCAATCATCGGCGCCGGCGGCGTCCTCGTGCCGCTACTCACGTCCACGCGCACAACCGAGGAAGCCGCGGCCGCAGTAGCGTGCAGCGAGGAGAGCGAACGTCGCGTCGAGGCAGTCGAGAGCGAGCTCGAAGCCGCCGAACGCGCCCGCGACGAACTCGAACGCGAAATCGAGTCCATCCGCACCAGCCAAGCGCAGTTCGAGCTCTTCGAGGACACGGCCGGGGAGTTCCGGTGGCGGCTCCGCCACCGCAACGGCAACGTCATCGCGAGCAGCGGCGAAGGCTACACGGCCAAGCACAACGCCCAGAAGGGTATGCAGAGCGTCCGCCGGAACGCCCTCGGCGCGGCGTCGATTCACGCCGACGAACTCGACGCAATCGAAGACGCGTCGGACCTCGACGACCTCCCGATGCTGCCCGAGGAAGCCGAACAGAGTCAGGCGACTTTCGAGGTGTTCGAGGACGAGGCCGGCGAGTACCGCTGGCGGCTCGTCCACGACAACGGCAACGTCGTCGCGGACAGCGGCGAGGGCTACACGCGCCGCCGCGATGCCGAGCGCGCCATCGACGGCGTCCAGAACAACGCCGGCCCCGCCGAGTATCTCACGTTCGACCCGACGTCGGTCGAAATCTACCGCGACGTCGCCGGCGAGTGGCGCTGGCGGCTCGTCCACAAGAACGGCAACATCCTCGCGGACAGCGGCGAGGGCTACTCGCGTCGCCGTGACGCCCGCCGCGCGGTCGACCGCCTGCAGGACCGCGTCGCCGACGCCGACTTCGAGGTGTACGAGGACGAGGCCGGCGAGTACCGCTGGCGGCTCCGCGCGGAGAACGGCAACGTCGTCGCGGACAGCGGCGAGGGCTACACGCGCCGCGACGAGGCCGAGGACGCGGTCGAGCGCGTCCGCGAGTACGCGCCCGACGCCGACGCGCTCGACGTCGGCTTCGCGGCGTTCGAGGTGTACGAGGACGCCGGTGGCGAGTGGCGCTGGCGGCTCCGCCACCGCAACGGCAACATCATCGCCGACGGCGGCGAGGGCTACAGTTCGCGGACCAAAGCCCACGACGCCATCGAGAGCGTGAAGCGCAATGCGCCCGGCGCAACCGTCGAAGCCGAGTAACGCGCCGCGCCACCTGTCGCTCGTTTTTGCGAACGTGTTCGGGCGAGTGCTCAGGGAGCCGCCGGTACGAGAGCCACGCGTGTCAAGTGAATCCACAGCCGACGCCGTCGAAGTGACGGACGTCGACGAACTGACGGAGACGCCCCACGCCGAAGTATTCGAGACCCGGGACCCGCGGACGGTCCGCCTCCACCTCGACGCCGGCGAATCAGTGCCCGCCCACCAGCACCCCGACTCGATGGTCGTTCTCTACGTGCGCTCGGGCGCGCTCGAACTCGGCCTCGGCGACGACACCTACAACCTCGAGGCCGGGGACGCCGTCCGCTTCGACGGCGCCCAGGACGTCTCACCGCACGCCCTCGAGGACGCCGAGGCGCTGGTCGTGTTCGCGCCCAAGCTAGGGTAACGCCAGTGGCACGAGCAACACGGCCATCAGGTGGACGCGGCGCGCGCCGAAGGACGGCGGAACCAAGCCGATTAGTGTCGCTATCCCGAGCAGCGCGACGCCCAACCAGCCGGCGAACACCCACGCGAGCACGACCAGCAGCCCGCAGACACCAGCAGTGAGTCGCCGGTGGTCCAGCCGGCGGACGAGTCGGAAGTAGCGGTCCCCGAGTACGGGCACGAGCACCGCGCCCACGCACGCTGCGAGCGCGACGCTCGCGAGCAGCAGTGGGAGGGTCTTCGGGAGGGCCGCTCGCTCGAATGCGACGAGTACGCCCGTGTGCGCGTTCCCGAGTGCGAATAGTGCGTAGACCGCGAACACCGTGTTTGCAGTGTTGACGCCGGAGAGCGCGGCGATGAACGCGCGGTCACCGTCCGCCCGCGTCGCCTCGACCGCGAAGACGGCCGCGATGGCGCCGGACATCCCGGGAACGTACGCGACTGCGGCTCCAGCGAGGCTGCCCGCGAGCCCGGGGCCAGCAATGGTGCGCGGGCCGTCCGCGACGGTCGGGTCGTCCTGTTCGGGAACGCCGACGCCGCGGTAGGCTTCGAGGAGCACGGGCGCGCCGAACAGGCCGGCGAACAGCGGCGCGAGCACGTCACCCGTCGGCGCCAGGCCGTCGGGCTGCATCGGGAGCGCGACCACGCCGAGCGCGCCGCTCGCAGCGACCGCCAGGCAGCCGCCCACGCGGGCGCGTTGCGTCGGTTCGCGGATGAGCAGGACGACCACGAGTGCGGTGACGACGACCGGGAGGTGCGCGTAGACGAGCGGTGCGACGACGGTCGCGGCTGCCGTCACCGGAATCCCGAGGACGAACGCGACCGCGACCGCGACGCCGCTGCCGAGCGCGGAGATGCGCAACGCCTCCCGGCCGCGACCACCCATCACAAGCCGGTGGCCTGGGAGCGCGCTCACCGCCATCGCAGGGTCAGGGACGCCGAGCGCGAGCGTCGGCACGACGTCCAGAAACGAGTGCGTGACACCCGCGGCAAGCATGGCGGCGCCGACGAGCTGTGGCGGCCCCGGAATGGAGGGGGCTGCGGCAGCGAGCAGCAGGGCAAGCGAGTTGACGTGCAAGCCCGGAACGAGTCCCGAGCACGTGCCGAGCAGGACGCCCGCGGTAACCGCGGCCAGCGCCGCCGCTGACGCGCCCGGAGCGACGAGTACGCGCACGCCGGCGACGTCCATCGCACCGAGTTGGTCCCGCTCTCGTACTTCAAGCTACGGCGGTGGGACACGTGCGGGTGGCAAGCCGTCGGCTACTCGGGTCGTGCGCGAAAGAAAACGGGTGGTCGTGGAACCGGATTACCCGAAGAGGTCGCCGAGACCTTCGCCGCTGGCCTCTTCTTCCTCTTCTTCGGCACCGCCGGCGGCGCCCGCGGCGGGCGCAGCAGGAGCGGCAGCCGCCTCGGCGACGGCTTCCTCGATGTCGACGTCTTCGAGGGCCGCGACGAGCGCCTTGACGCGGGATTCCTCGACATCGACGCCGGCGGCCTCGAGG
>CAXREU010000080.1:0-10861 GCA_964229715.1 Halobacterium sp. | reverse complement strand
GTATACTATCTGCATAAGTTATAGCGCTCGGCTGCCGGAGGCCACACGCCTTTAACGCTGACCGGCGACTCTGCGACCGAACACCGTGAACCGGAACGACCGCTCTATCGTCGGGCTCGTGGCGCTCGCACACGCCATGGTCCACACGTACGAACTCTCTATCCCGATTCTCATTCCGCTGTGGCTGGACGCTTTCCCGGTCGGGCAGGGCACTATCGGCCTCGTCGTCGCCGCCGGCTACGCGCTGTTCGGCCTCGGCGCGCTCCCCGGTGGTATCCTCTCGGACACTGTCGGCTCGCGTCGGCTCATCGCGGGCTGCCTGTTCGGCATGGCCGCCTCGTTCGCGCTACTGTCGGTCGCACCCTCCATCGTCGTCGTCGCGCTCGCGCTCGTCTGCTGGGGGGTCGCCGCCAGCGTCTACCACCCCTCCGGGCTGTCGCTCATCTCCACGGGCGTCGAGGCCCGCGGCGACGCCTTCGCGTCCCACGGCATCGCCGGCAACGTCGGCACTGCTCTCGGCCCGCTGGCGGTGACGCTGCTGTTGCTCGTCGCGGACTGGCGGACCGTCACCGCGCTGCTCGCCGTACCCGCCGTCGTCGCGGGCGTCGTCGCGCTCCGCGTGCGCTTCGACGAGCGCGCTGCCGTCACTGCCACCGACGGCGGCGACTCGAAGGCGAGCGTCGGCGTCTCCTCGGTGAGCGACTTCCTCACGGAATCGAAGCTCCTGCTGGCCGGGCCGTTCGTCGCCGTCTTCGTCATCGTGATGCTGAGCGGGCTCTACTACCGGGGGATTCTCACCTTCCTCCCGGACCTGCTCTCGGAGCTACCGGCGTTCGCGCCCGTCGAGTTCGCCGGCCGCGACCTCGAACCGTACCGCTACGCGTACGCCGGGCTGTTGATGGTGGGTGTCGCCGGCCAGTACGCCGGCGGGAAGCTCACCGAGCGCATCCCGACCGAGCGCGGCATCGGCATCACGTTCGCCGCGCTTGCGGTGCTCGCTGTCGTCTTCCTTCCGGCCGCGAACGCCGGGCTCGCGCCGCTGGTCGTGGTCGGCGCGCTGCTCGGGTTCACGCTGTTCGTCATCCAGCCGATGTACCAGGCGACCGTCGCCGAGTACACGCCCTCCGGGACGCGCGGGCTCTCGTACGGCTACACGTATCTCGGCGTGTTCGGCGTCGGCTCCGCCGGCTCCGCAATCGCCGGCAGCATCCTCCAGTACACGAACGCGGCCGTGCTGTTCGGCGTCCTCGCAGTGTTCGCGCTCGTCGGCGCCGCCATCGCCGCCGTGCTCGCCGCACGGTAGGGCCTCCTTCTAGCTGCGGTAGTCGACGACGACGAGCGTGAGGAATCGCGCGACGGTGAGCGCGATCGTGCCGAACACGAGCGCAACGACGAAGAACTGAGGGTCGGCGTTCCCCGGGAAGAACGGCGTCCCGCGCAACAGTTGCGCGAGGAAGTCCGCGCCCAGCCACGACGCCGCGCCGTACAGCAGCGCGGCGCGCGTGGATTCGCGGACGCTGGAATCGTAGCCGCCCGCGAACGGCGCGACGACCACCCAGCCGACGACGAACGGCACGAGCACGCCGGCGTACCGCTCGGCGGTCAGCGAGCCGTGCGAGAGTGTCCCCACGAGCACGAACGCGAAGATGGCCAGCAGGTCACCCGGCAGGAATCGAATGACTGCGCGCGGGTCAGCGTCGTAGAGGTCCATACGCGGGCGTTCGGAGCGAGGGACTATGTTGGTCCCGGTTCGACGCCGACGACGGTGTACGCGAACCCGTGGTCGAGTACGCGGGCGTCCAGTTCCGCTCGCTCCATCCGTGCGGCGAGGTCGTCGGGCGCGTCGAACGCCGAGTGGAACGCGACGGCGTGCTCGGCGGCGACCAGCAAGCGCCCTCGCAGGGTCTCGGGATTGAAGTCGCGAACGACGAGCACGCCGCCCGGTCGGAGAACGCGCTTCGCTTCCGCGAGCGCGCCGTCTCGGTCGGGGAAGTGGTGGAGCGCGTCCACGATAGTCACTGCGTCGACGCTGCCGTCGCGGAACGGGAGTTCGGCGGCGTCGCCGCGAACTGCCGGCAGGCCGTTCTCGCGGGCTTGTGCGAGCATCCGCGCGCTGGCGTCGACGACCGTGACGTTCCTTCCCGGCACTTCCTCGGTGTCGCGAGCGAGCGCGCGAGCCGCGCGGCCCGTGCCGCCGCCGACATCGAGTACGCGCTCGACCGGACGCTCGGCGGCCGCCAGCCCCGCTGCGAGGTCGCCGCGGTCCGCGGCCGGCATCACGAGGTCGTACACCGGCGCGAACCACTCGAAGTACTGGACGTCGTGCATACCCCGACTTCGGCCCGCAGGCACGCAACTCTTTGCCCTCGCCGTCCAACCAAGAGGTGTGCAGTACGCGGTCCTCGGTGGTCTCGACGACGGCCCGACGCTGCGTCTCGACTGGCGGGCGTTCAGCTACGCCGGGAAGTTCGGGATGTCGAACACGGGGAAAGCGATAGCGTTCGAAGGTGCGCCACTGGCCGAGCGCGGGGGCTGGCCGCCGGCGGCCCGCGAGGCCGACGCCCCCGCTGAGGACGTCGTCGGCGCGGTCTCGTTCAACGACGACCGCACCGACTCGGGGACGGCGTGGCTGCGGTACGTTACGGTGCGCGAGGACCGCCGCGGCGACGGTATTGGGGCGCGGCTCTGTGCGTTCGCGGCTGACCACCTGCTCGCCGACCACGAGCGCGTCAAGATTGCGGTGAACAACCCCTTCGCGTACGAGGCCCTCCACAAGGCCGGCTTCGGGTTCACGGTCGAGGAGACCGGCATCGCGGAGTTGGTGTTGGAGCGGCCCTGTGCGGACCGCGCGGCGCGCTACCAGGACGGCTTCGACGTCTACCGCGAGCGCGACCTCTCCGAGGAAGAGAGCGCGTTTCTCGACCGGAAGCGAGGACAGTCGCCGCCGGCGCGAATCGACTGGTAGGTTTTTCGGGGTGGGCGTCGACGCACCGCCATGGCTCTGCTGTCCACTGTGCTGGTCGTTCTCGGTGCGGTCCATCTTGCCGCCGGAGTTCCGTTGCTGTTCGCGCCTGGGTTCGTGCGCGCCAGCCTCCCGGAGCGGTACGCTGAGGCGGTTGGCGACCGCCGCGCGTGGCGTGGCTTCGGCGCTGGCGTCACGTCCGTCGGCCTCTCCTTGCTGCTCGTCGGGAACGGCATCGCGCCGTAGCTCAACCGTTAAATCCGGGGGCCACCTACGGGGGTGTAATGGGTAACGCGGACCTCCGGCAGCTCGCGGTCATCGAGGAGGTCCCCTTCGACGAACTGGAGGGGGACGTGGTGGCCGTGGACGCGCACAACTGGCTGTACAAGTACCTCACGACGACGGTCCAGTGGACCAGCGAGCGCATCTACACGACCAGTGAGGGCACCGAAGTCGCGAACCTCGTGGGCATCGTGCAGGGCCTCCCGAAGTTCTTCGAGCACGACCTCACGCCGGTGTTCGTCTGGGACGGCGGCGTCACGGAGCTCAAAGACGAGGAGGTCGAAGCGCGCCGCGAGCAGCGCGAGCGCTACGAGGAGGAACTCGAAGAAGCCCGCGAAGCGGGCGAGGCAATTGAGGCCGCGCGCCTCGAAGCTCGCACGCAGCGGCTCACAGAAACTATCCACGAGACCTCCCGCGAACTCTTGGACTTGCTGGACGTGCCGCAGGTCGAGGCGCCCGCGGAGGGGGAGGCGCAGGCCGCGCACATGGCGCGCGTGGACGACGACGTCGACTACGCGGGCAGCGACGACTACGACTGCCTGCTGCTCGGCGCGCCCGTGACGCTGCGCCAACTCACGAGCAAGGGCGCGCCCGAGCGCATGGACTTCGAGGCGACGCTCGACGAGCACGACCTGACGTGGGAGCAACTCGTCGACGTCGGCATCCTCTGCGGCACGGACTTCAACGAGGGCATCACGGGCTTCGGTCCGAAGACCGCGCTGAAGGCCATCCACGAGCACGGCGACCTCTGGAGCGTCCTTGAGGCCGAGGGCGAGCACGTCGAGTACGCCGACCGCATCCGCGAGTTGTTCTTGAACCCCGACGTCACTGACGACTACGACCTCGACTTGGAGCCGTCGCCGGACGTCGATGCGGCCCGCGAGTACGTAACCGAGGCGTGGGAGGTCGACGCCGCGGAACTCGAACGCGGGTTCTCCCGCATCGAGGACAGCGTCGCTCAGACCGGTCTCGACCAGTGGACCTGACGGCGGGACCCACGGGCTTTTCTCGCCGGCTCACCGAACGGGAGGTATGGACCTGACGCTCGCGGACATCGAAGCCATCATCGAGGACGAAATTCCGGACGCCGAGGCGACCGTCTCGCGGATGCGCGGCGAGCACGACGACGACCATCTCGCCGCCACCGTCGTCTCGCCCGCCTTCGAGGGCAAGCGCCTCGTCCAGCAACACCAGCTCGTCTACGACGCGCTCGACGACCACATGACTACGGACATTCACGCGTTGGAGCTGTCGACGTACACGCCCGAGGAGTACGAAGAGCACGCACAGTAGCCTGCTCGCTCCTGGAGCCCCGTCCAGCGGGGAGGCGACAGTGCTTAGTGGCGCGTCTGCGAATCCCTCACTCGAATATGAGTACTGGTTCTGACGACCTCGCGGCCGAGTACCTCCCGAAACTCCGACGGAACCTCGAGGACGTCGTCCTCGACTTCTGGCTCCCGCGGTGTCTCGACGAGGAACACGGCGGCTACCTCCTGAGTTACGACGAGACCGGCGAGTTCGCGGGCAACGACGACAAGATGGTCGTGACGCAGTCCCGGATGCTGTGGCTGTTCTCGCGGCTCTCCCGGACGGATGTCGTCGACGGCGACTACCTCGACGAGGCGGAGCTCGGGTTCGAGTTCCTCCGGACGGAGATGTGGGACGACGACCACGGCGGCTTCTACTGGGAAGTCGACCGCACGGGCGAGGTGCAGAAACCGCGGAAACACCTCTACGGGCAGTCGTTCGCGCTCTACGGGCTTTCGGAGTACTATCGCGCGACTGGCGACGAAGCCGCGAAGGACCTCGCCGTCGAGCTCTTCGAGACCGTCGACGACGCGGCCAAAGACCACGACGACGGCGGCTACCACGAGTACTTCGAGCCCGACTGGGAGCAGGTCACGGCGGGGACGACGTACCTCGCGAACATCGAGCCAGACTGGTCGCCCAAGGAGTCGGGGGAGAGCGTCCTCGACCCGACGTTGAAGCTCATGAACACGCACCTCCACCTCCTGGAGGCGTTCACGACGTTCTACCGCGCGACCGGCCACGACACCGCCCGTGAGCGCCTCCACGAGCTCCTGGCCGTACTCACGAACACGGTCGTTCGGAAGGACTTGACGGCGTGTACGGACAAGTACGACCCCGACTGGACGCCGCGGCTCGACGACGAGGATTTCCGCGTGGTCTCGTACGGCCACGATCTGGAGAACGTCTGGCTGACGATGGAGGCCGCGGAGGCGCTCGACGTCTCCACGCGGCTGTTCGTCGACCTCTACGAGGCGCTCTTCGAGTTCTCGCTGGACCACGGCTACGACGACGACCACGGCGGCTTCTACTTCTTCGGCCCGCTCGACGGCGACGCGACGAACCGCATCAAGGCGTGGTGGGTGCAGGCCGAGTGCATGACGTCCGCGCTGCGCATGTACGAAGAAACCGGAGACGAGACCTACCGGGACGTCTTCGCGGAGACGTACGACTTCGTCGAGCAGTACCACGTCGACGACGAGCACGGCGAGTGGCACTCCGGCGTCAACGACGACCTACAGCCCGTCGGCCGGAAGGGCGCGATGTACAAGGGCGCGTACCACACCGGCCGCGCGCTACTGGAGTGCATCGCAACCCTGGAGTCGCTGTGAGGACGGCACTCACACCGCGTCGACGACGTCGGGGATGGAGCGACTGACGCCGCGACTCCAGAAAGCGACCATCACGAGTTCGCCGTAGAACGCGACGAAGAATCCGACAGCGAACGGCGTGGTGGCGCGCGCGACGACGAGCAGGAGGCTGCCCGCGACGACGCCGACGAGCACGTCGTAGAAGTAGGCGCCGTGGACTGCCGCTCGACGGAGCACGTCGGGGTCGAACGCCGCCCGAAGCTGACGCCGGGCGAGATAGTTGACGAGGGCGGCCGGCAGGAGGTAGACGAAGACGACCGCTAGCAGCAGCGACGTCGTCGACCCGAGCGCGAACCCAAACGAGACCGTGAACGGGATGTTGCCGGCCGACAGCGAGAGCTGTGACGCGCCGGCGACGGTCACGAGGAGCGTGACCGTCGCCGGAAGCAGGAACGCTGCGACGACGACCGCGCCGCCGAGGCCGACGCGGAGGATTTCGCGGACGTTCCGGAACTGCGGCAGCGCGTCGAAGCGAGTCTCGGCGTCGCGGCTGGCGGTTTCACGGAGCACGACGAGGAGATACCCGAGCACGACGACGAGTGGTGCCACCGGGAGGTAGACGCTCACGAGGTGGAGCGCGCCGCCGACGAGCAGCGTATCCACGCCCCGTTCACCGCGGAATGGATACGCGAAGGGAGCCGGCACCATTGACGTGTGTCGGGAGCCACTGGGGACGCAAGGGCGTTCCGGGATGCGACCGAGCCCACCGCGTCGCCGGGATTAAAGGAGCGGTTCGACGTCTTCGACGGTGTCGAGCGACCGATTCAACACGGCTTCACCGGTGTCGCCGTCGAAGAGGTGGACGGCCTCGGGCGGGAACCGGACGACGACTGTGTCACCCTCCTCGACTCGGCGGAGCCCGCCGATGGTCGCGGTGAACGTCTCGGGGTTGTCCCGGTCGGCGTCGAAGGTCATGTGGACGTAGTTCTCGTCGCCTTTCGGTTCGACGACGTCGACGACGACCTCGTACGTGTGGCTGTCGTCGGGGTCGCTGCCGACTTCGACGTCCTCCGGTCGGATGCCGAAGACGACGTTGTCGCCGTCGATGGCGTCGTCGTGGCGCTCGGAGAGCGCGTACTCGAAGCGTTCGGCGACGAGTCGGTCGCCGTCGGTGCGCGCGTCGAAGGTGTTCATCGACGGTTCGCCGATGAACCCCGCGACGAAGAGGTTCGACGGCTCGTGGTAGCACTCCAGCGGGGTGCCGACCTGCTGGAGTTCGCCGTCGTCGAGAATGGCGATGCGGTCGCCCATCGTCATCGCCTCCGTCTGGTCGTGCGTGACGTAGACTGTCGTCACGTCGAGGTCCTCTTGGAGGCGCTGGAGCTCCGTGCGCATCTGTGCGCGGAGCTTGGCGTCGAGGTTCGCGAGCGGTTCGTCCATCAGGAACGCCGCGGGGTTGCGGACGATGGCGCGGCCGAGCGCGACGCGCTGCTGTTGGCCGCCGGAGAGCTCGCCGGGTTTGCGGTCCAAAAGCTCTGCGATGCCCATCATCTCCGCGGTCTCGGTGACGCGCTCGCGGATTTCGTCGTCGGGGAGGTCCGTCGACTCTTCGAGGCCGAAGGCCATGTTCTCCCGGACGGTCATATGGGGGTACAGCGCGTACGACTGGAACACCATCGCTGTATCCCGGTCCTGGGGGCGCTTGTCGTTGATGACCTCGCCGCCGAGGCGGATGGCGCCGTCGGTGATGGTCTCAAGGCCCGCGATAGTTCGTAGCGTCGTCGATTTGCCGCAGCCGGACGGCCCGACGAGCACGAGGAACTCGCCGTCCTCGATGTCGATGGACACGTCGGCGACTGCGACGATTTCGTCGCCTCCGTCGTCGAACGTCTTCGTGATGTGGTCGAGTTGTAGTTCAGCCATGTTAAGCACCTCCGCCAGCGACACCCTCGGCGAACTGTTCGCCGAAGAAGATGTACACGAGCAGTGTCGGGAGCGCGGTGATGAACGCGCCTGCCATCTGTAGGTTGTACTGGCTCACCATCGACCCCTGTAGGGCCGTCAGTGAAATCGTCACGACGTCGTTGCTCGGCTGCTGGATGAGCACGAGCGCGAACAGCAGGTCGTTCCAGATGTTCGTGAACTGGTAGATGAGCGTTACGGCGAACATCGGAATCGACAGCGGCAGGATGATTCGCCGGTAGATTTTCGCGATGCTGGCACCGTCCAACCGGGCAGCCTCCAGCATCGAGGAGTCCAGGGACTTGTAGTGCGCGCGGAACAGCAGCGTCGTAATCGGGACGCCGTACGCCGTGTGCGTGACCGCGAGCGCGACTAGGCCCGACCGGTTCGCGACCGGCGGCAGCCACGAGAAGATGGTCGCCGGGTCGACGATGGACCAGAACCGGGACAGCGGCACGAGCACGGACTGGTAGGGGATAAAGATGCCCGCAATCAGCAACACGAGCACGAACGCCTGTCCGCGCCAGTTCGTGTTCGTCAGCCCGTACGCGACGAGGCTACCGAGCGTCGCGGACAGCAGCGTCGCGGGAATCGTGAACAGCAGGCTGTTCACGAGCCCGCCCTGGAGGCGGTTGAACGCCTGCCCCCACGCGTCGAGCGTGAACGTCGACGGGGTCGGCGGAACCAACGGGGACGTCTGGAAGAACCCCGTCTGGGTCTTGAACGCGGTCATGATGGCGCTCTCCAGCGGCGAGAGGTAGAACGCGACCAGTAGGCCGAGCGTCGCGTACAGCGCGATGCGGTTCCACGCGAACGAGGAGTCGGATTGCTGGGTGGCCATCAGAGTTCACCTCGCTTGAACTGCAGGTAGAGGTACGGCGCGATGACCCCGAGCGCGAGCGCGAACAGAATCATCGCGATTGCGGACCCGTACGCCCAGTTGGTCGTGCCGAAGGACTCGCGGTACATCATCATCGCAAGAATGTCCGCGGAAGGCCCGGGTCGGGTTCCGAACATCACGTACAGGAAGTCGAACGCCTTCAGCGCGAACACCATCAACACTACTGCGGCGCTGGTCGTCGACGCGCGCAGCTGGGGCACGATGACTCGCCAGTACATCTTCAGGAGGCTCGCGCCGTCGACTTTCGCGGCTTCGTACTGGTCGGATGGAATCGCGCGCAGGCCCGCGAGGTAGACGACCATCGCGTAGCCGCTGAACTGCCAGACGAGCGCGAACATCACCGCGAACAGCTTGAACTGCGGGTCGCTAATCCACTGCTGGGCGAGCGACCCGAGCCCGACCGCTCCGAGCGTCTGGTTTATCAGCCCCGACTGGGGGTTGTACATCCACGCCCAGAAGATGGCCGTCACGACGAACGACAGGCTCATCGGCAGCAGGTAGATGGTGCGGAACGTGTTCTCGAAGCGGATGTCGCGGTCGACCAGAATCGCCAACAGGAGTCCGACGGCGAGCGCCGCCACCGTGAACACGACGAGCAATACGAACGTGTTCCGTAGCGCCCAGTACTCCTGGGGCCCGGAGAGCAGGCCACCGGCGAACACGCTGTCGAAGAACCGCGTGTACATCTCGAAGTCGAACGACTCGTAGGTGGGCTGACGGAGGCCCCGCCAGTCGGTCAACGAGATGAGGAAGTTCCAGCCGATGGCGCCGTAGACGAACAGCCCGACGAGTAACGTCGCCGGCAGCCAGAACGGTAGCGACTTCGCGAACTCGCTATCGAACCACTGGCGGAGCCGCGACGGCTCGCCGGAGGCTGCGACGGCGTCGCTGGTCGTGCCACCGTCCGTACGGACATCCGGCTGTGCCGTCTCCGGGTCGTCCTCGTCGTTCGCACCGAGCACTCGCAAAATACGTGAACGCATTTCGTGTCTAGAACGCGTTCGTGAGGCCGTCGTAGGCGTTGTCGACGTTCCAGCTGCCGTTGAACGAGGAGAACACGCCTTCGATGTTGCTCTTGACTTCCGGGGTGACGCCGGTTCCGTGCGCAATCGTCGGCGGCTGTGCACTGGAGTTGTTGAAGTCCTCGCGCTGCGCGGTGAGGAACGGCCCGAACTCGTCGTCCGGGACGTCCGTACGGGGCGGAATCGAGCCCTTGATGGGGTTGAATCGTTCCTGCCCGTCGACGGACCCGCAGTAGCTCAGCCACTTCTCGGTCGCTTCCGGAGACGGGTTCGACGTCGGCATCACGAACGAGTCCGTGACGACGTGGTAGATACCGTCGGTGCCGGGGAACGGCACGTAGTCCCAGTCGTCGCCGTAGTCGAAGTCCTCGGCGGTCTTGTACTGTCCGGCCGCCCAGTCGCCCTGGTGCAGGAACGCGGCGTTGCCCTGAATGACCTCGTTGTTCGCCTGGTCCCAGGCGACCGAGCCGGCGTCCTCGTTGAAGTACTCGCTGTAGTCGGCGAGCGTCTGTAGCGCGTCGCGGACCGCCTGTTCGTTGGCCGCGACGTTGCCGGCGAGCACGTCCTGGTAGACGTCGACGCCGGCGGAGCCGACGAGGATGTCCTCCCAGAGCTGGATGCTCGACCACGGCGCCTGCGTCTGGTGAATCATCGGCGTGGCGTCGGTCTCGGCGCGGATGGTCTCCATCGCACTGAGCACGTCAGCCGGCGAGCTCAGGCTCGACGGGTCGACGCCCGCGGACTCGACGACCTCGACGTTGTAGAAGAGGTTGTTGAGCCGGTGGATGTTCAGCGGGACGGCGACGAAGTTGCCGTCCGGTTGCGAGAGCTGCTTGACGCCGTCGAGGTAGGCGTCCCGCATCTCCTGGTCCCAGACGCTCTCTCCGATGTCGACGAGGACGTCGGATTCGAGGTACGTGTTCAACGACTCGCCGGGCCAGATTTGGAACGTGCTCGGCGGGTTGTTGTTCAGGATGCGGCTCTGGATTTCAGTGTCGAGGGCGCTCCCCGCACCACCGGGTGCAGCGTTGTTCGTGACGGTGACCTCGGGGTACTCCTCCTCGAAGCCCTCGTCGAAGGGTTCGAGGAGGAGTACCCCGAGGTCACCGTCACG
>CAXREU010000079.1:0-3859 GCA_964229715.1 Halobacterium sp. | reverse complement strand
CGCCAGCGACACGTGGGCGGACCGCCGCGAGGACGGCGACTACATCCCCCAAGTTTTCGAGGACTGGGTGGCCAGCGACGGCCCGCGCCAGCGCACGCTCGTCGCGGACACCGGGGACGACGTCGCCGCCATTGCCCAGTTCGTCCTGCTCTCCGAGCACGAGGCGTGGGCGCAGGGGATGCGCACGAACCCCGACTACCGCGGCCGGGGCGTCGGCTCGACGCTCGTCCACGCGGGCTTCGACTGGGCGCGCGAGCAGGGCGCGACGGTCGCGCGCAACATGGTGTTCTCGTGGAACGTGATGGGGCTCGGGCACTCCCGCGCCACCGGCTTCGAGCCCGCGACGGAGTTCCGCTGGGTCCACCCCGAACCGGACGCAGACGCCACCCCCAACCACGAACTCACGAGCGACGCCCACGCCGCGTGGCAGTTCTGGCAGGACAGCGCGGCCCGCGACCACCTACGGGGGCTCGCGCTCCACACCGAGGAGTCGTGGGCGCTCTCGGAACTCACGCGCGACCGCCTCGCCGCGGCCGCTGACCGCGACGCGCTCCAGGTCGTGCAGGACGACGCGGGCACGCAGGGGTTCGCGTTCCGCTCGCGCACCTACGAACGCGAGGAGGACGGAGACGAGCAGACGTACGCGGAGTACGGCGTCGCGGCGTGGGCCGACCAGTCCGCGTGTAACTCGCTGCTCGACGCGATTGCGGCGGACGCCGCGAGCGTCGACGCGGACCGCACGCGCGTGCTGATTCCCGAGACCGCGGCGACGGTCAGCGACGTCGCGGTCACGCGCACCGAAATCGGCGAGGAGCCGGATTTCGTGATGGCCGCCGACCTCACCGCCGACTACCGGGCGTAGCCCCGTCGCCGAAACGTTTTGTCGCCGGGCCCGGTAGGCTCGGGCACTCGAATGCGCGAACTCCGCGGCATCTCGCTCGACCCGTCGGATTTGACGTACCGCCAGCGGCTGATTCTCGCGTACGCTGGCGGCCTCGTCTCGGTCGTGCTCGTGTTCACGGGCCTCTACTACTGGGGGATGGCGGCGCTGGAAGCGCGCCCGCGGTCGCCGTACCAGGCGTTCAACACGGTCATCGAGGTGATGACGACGACCGGGTTCGGCGCGGACTCGCCGTGGGAGACACCGCTGATGAACCTCTTCGTGGCGGGGATGCAGGTCTCGGGCGTCGCCATCGGGTTCGTGACGCTGCGCGTGCTCGTCATCCCGCTGTTCGAGCGCACGCCGATGAACCTCGACGACCGGCTCTCCGTGAAGAACGACCACGTGGTCGTCGCGGAGTACCGCCGCGACAGCGAGGTGCTGCTGGATGAACTCGAGGCCCTGAACGTCGACTACGTGCTCGTGGAGTCCGACGAGGAGGAGGCAAAGCGGCTCTCTGACGACGGTTACCAGGCCATCAACGGCGACCCCGAGGACGGCGAGGACCTGAAGCGCGCGAGCATCGGGAAGGCGGACGTACTCATCACGGACACCGCCGACCGGACGGCGAGCGTCGTGTTGACTGCGCTGGAACTGAACGAGGCCCTCCGGGTCGTGAGCTTCACGGCGTCGACCCGGCGGAAGGCCGCGCTCGCGGAGGTCGGCGTCGACCGCAGCGTCGCGCCGCACGCGCTCATCGGCCAGCGCCTCGCGGAGAAGGCGACGACGCCGGTCGCGGTCGGCGAGGCGGCGACCGGCGAGGTCGCCATCCGGGAGATGCTGGTACGCCGGGACAGCGCGCTCCACGGCGTCCGCGTCCGGGAGTCGCCGCTCGCCAGCCACCCCGAGTTGACGCTCGTCGCGGGCTGGTTCGACGGCGAGTTGCGAATTCCGCCGTCGCCGGAGGACCGCCTCACGCCGAACACCGTGCTCGTCGTCGCGGGGCCGGCAGCCGTCATCGACGAGGTCGCCGGCGAAATCGCGGGCGTCCGGCACTCCCGCGTGCGCGAGCACTCGCGGGTCGTCGTCGCTGGCCTCGGCGAAGGCGGCGCGGCGGCCGTCGAGACGCTGCCCGACGACGTGGACGTGACGACCGTCGACGAATCCCCGGAGGCCGACCCGGACGTGGTCGGCGATGCGACCGAGCCAGAGACGCTGGAAACCGCGAACGTCGCCGACGCGACGGCGCTCGTCGTCACGGTGAACGACGACGCGACCGCGCTGTTGACCGTCGCGATGGCACGCTCGCTGTCCGACGACGTGGAGATTCTGGCGCGCGTGACGGACACGGAGAAGGCGTCGGCGGCGTTCCGCGCGGGCGCCGACTACGTGCTCTCCGTCCAGCGCGTGAGCGCGCGCCTCGTCGCTGCGGAGGTACACGGCGAGCGCGTGATGGACCCGGTCGGCCAGATTCGGCTCGTCCGCGCGGACGCGGCGCCGTTCGTCGGCCAGACGGTCGCGACGGCGAGCGACCCGGAGAAGGGATGGACGGTCGTCGGCGTAGTCCACGACGGCGAGGTGAACACGAACCAGGCCGCCGCAATCGAGGCCGGCGACGAGGTGTTCGTCGCGGGCAGCGACCGCGCCATCCGCGGGTTCGAGCAGTCCGTCGACTAATTATGCGAGCCGTGCTGGGTCGCCGGCGTAGTCGGCGACCCCCGGGTAGTCGGTGATGACGCCGTCCACGCCGGCGTCGCTGCACGTGACGGCGTCCTGCCAGTCCGTGACGGTCCACGCGTTGACCGTGCGGCCGTCGCGGTGTGCGTGCTCGACGACGGACTCGCTGAGGCCGTCGACAGGCGCGTGGAGCGCGCGGCAGTCGAACTCGCTGGCGCGCGTGAGTCCGCGGTCGGTGTCGAGGCACAGCGCCGCCCGCGGCGTGTCCGGCAGCACCTCGGTGGCGGCTTCGAGCGCGCCGTCGAAGAACGAGGAGAGCAAGACCGGCGCGTCGCAGTCCGCGAGCGCGTTCGCGACGGCCTCGACGAACGGCCGCCAGACGGCTGCGTCCGGCCCGGCGAGGCCGAGGCGGGCGTCCTCGCTGCCCGGGTTCTTCAGTTCGACGTGGAACTCCACGCCGGCAGGTACGAGGTCGGCGACCTCCGACAGCGTCGGCACCGACTCACCACTTCCGAGCACGTCCGCGTCTGCGAGCGTCTCGGGGTCGGCGTCCCAGACAAAGCCCGTCGCGTCGGTGACGCCCCGGGAGTCGCCGTCGTCGTCGAGGCGTTGGTCGTGGAAGACGACGGGCGTGCCGTCGGCTGCGGGCTGGACGTCCACTTCGATGCCGTCCGCGCGCTCGCGGGCCGCGCGGACCGCCGCCGCGGTGTTCTCGGGCGCGACGCCGGCGAACCCGCGGTGGGCGATGGTGAACATCAGCCGCCGCTCACCGGCGGGAACAGCGCGAGCTCGTCGTCCGGGTCGAGTTCGGTGTCGAGGCCGTCGTCGTGGGCGACGTTCTCGCCGTTGCGCAGGACGTTGATGTGCTCGCGGACGTCGCCGTCGTTGGTCAGCACGCGGTCCCGGAGCGCGGGGCGGTCGGCGAGCAGGGCGTCGAGGGCGTCGCCGACCGTCTCCGCCGACTCGTCGACGGTGATTCGGCGGTCGCCGCCGACCTCCGCGAGGTCCGCGAACAGCTTCCACTCCATGCACGACCCTCGGCGACGGCGACGCATAGGTGCTACGGGGTCGGCAGCGCGTGCAACGAGCTACTGACTCGGGGATTCGTCGGCCGGCTCCTCGTCGGCGGCCGCGGCGGCGTCCACGCGGCGCGCGACGTCCGGCCGCGCGAGCACGTAGAGCGTGTCGTCGGCGGCGAGCATCCGCGACGCGCTCGGGATGGCGTCGACGCCCGCTTCGCTGCGGACCGCGACAACGGTTCCCTCGCCGGTCGCGACCGACGCGCCGTCGCGGGCGCTGCCG
>CAXREU010000078.1:0-4896 GCA_964229715.1 Halobacterium sp. | reverse complement strand
ACGAGAACGTCGCGACCGTCGTCAACGGTGACGCGACGCAGCCGTCGGTGCTCGAACAGGTCGACCTCAACGAGGCGCACGCGGTCGCCGCGGTGACCGGCGACCCCGGGACGAACCTCGCCGTCTGTCTGGTCGCCCAGCGCCTCGCCGCGGACGTCTTCACGCTCGCGCGCATCGACGACGAAGCCCAGACGGAGTACACGGAGTACGTCGACGCCGCGGTGCTCCCCCAGCAGCCGACGGCCAATCGCGTCGTTGACCTGCTCGTCGGCGGCGGCGTGCGGACGTTCTCCGGCGCCGACGGTGGCTTTGAACTTCTCGAACTCGGGGTCGCCGAGGACGCCACCGTCGCTGGCCACACGCTCGAGGAAGTCGGGCTCCCGGAGGACTGTCAGGTAGTCGGCTCCTCGACGCACGGCCAACTCGCCGACCCGGACCTCGAATTCCAGCCCGGCGACCGCTACCTCGTCGCCACCGACACCGGTACTGTCGACGAACTGCGCGCGCTCTTCCGGGAGTGATTCGATGACGGCCGCACTGCCTGCGTTGCCGCGTCGACCACGACTCACCGCGCAAAACTCGGAATGAGTACGGACCACGCCGACCAGACCGGCGAACTCGGACTGCTCGCCGCGACCGCCATCGGCGTCGGCACGATGATTGCCGCCGGCGTGTTCGTGCTCTCCGGGCTGGCCGTCGCGAACGTCGGCGCGGTCGCGGTCGTCTCGTTCGTGCTCGCGGCGCTCGTTGGCTCGGTCACCGCGCTGGCGTACGCCGAGTTCGCCACCGTCTACCCCGAGAACGGCGGCGCGTACACGTACGTCTACCACGCCCTCGAGGGCGAGTGGACGTTCCTCGTCGGCTGGGCGATGAGCCTCGGCTACCCCGCCAGCGCCGCGTTCTACATGGTGAGCTTCTCCCGGTGGACCGAGCGATTCCTCTACGGCGTCTTCGGCGTCCCCGCGTGGCTGCCCGGCTGGACGCTCGGGCTCGCGGTGTTCGTCGGTATCATCGGGCTGAACGTCCTCGGCACGAAGGAAACCGGCGTCTTCCAAATCGTCGTTACGGTCCTGAAAGTCGTGCTCATCGTAGTGTTCCTCTACGGCGGCCTGCAGGCGTGGCAGACCGACGTCGTCGTCGCGTCGTTCGCGGACCACGCCACCGCCTTCGGAGAGACGCTCTCGACGGCCGCGCTCGTGTTCATCACGTTCTTCGGCTTCGAGGCAATCGCGACCAACGCCGGCGAGATTCGGAACCCCGAGCGGACCGTCCCGCGCGCAATCTTCCTGAGTATCGGCATCGTCGTCGCGCTGTACGTGCTCGTCGTGCTGTCGGTCGTGCTCGCGGTCAACGACGCCGCGTTCGTGGAGTTCCTCGTCGCGAACACGGGTCTGGAGGCCGCCGCGAACGTGCGCGCGTTCCTCGCCGCCAACGGCGACCTCGTGATGGGGCAGGCCGCGTGGTACTTCCTCGGGCGCGTCGGCTTCTACGTCGTCGTCGCGGGCGCGCTGTTCTCGATGGTCTCCGCGACGAACGCCACCGTCATGGCGGGCTCCCGGGTCGAACAGGCGATGGCGCGACGCGACCAACTTCCGAGTACCCTCGCCGACCGCCACCACCGCTTCGGCACGCCGTACCGCGCGGTCCTGCTGACGGGCGTCTTCGGCGCCGTCTTCTTCCTCGCGTTCGGCGTCCTGTTCGCCGACGCGTCGCCGCTGCCGACCGGTGTCCCGCTGGTCGGTGCGCTCGGCGTCGAAGCGCTCGCGCACTTCGCGGACTTCATGCTGCTCGCCGGGCTGGTCGGCGTCAACGTCGCCGTCGTCTACTCGCGGCGCAAACGCCCGGACGTCGAGCGGCGCTTCCGCGTGCCGCTGGTGCCGTGGCTGCCGGCTATCGGCGCGCTCAGTACGCTCGCGCTGCTCGTGAACGTCCGCGTCGAGAGCCTCGCACTCGGCGTGCTCGCTGTCCTCGTCGGCGTCGTCGTCCAGCAATTCTGGGCGGCGAAGCGCGGTACAGCGTAGTTGGCGCCGTAGCTACGGAGCTTGCGTCCCGAAAATGACGGCAGTAGAGACGGCCGGAGTTAGTGGTCACCGGCGTCTTCGTAGACCCACGTCGCCGTGTCGAGTTCGTAGTCGACGAGTTCGTCCTCGTCGAAGAACAACTCGATTTCGCGCTCGTTCGCGCCGGGGTCTTCGTGGTCGCTCCCGTGGATGATGTTCTGTCCGAGGTCGTTGCCGTAGTCGCCGCGGATGGTGCCCGGAGCCGCTTCCTGCGGGTCCGTGGCGCCCATCATGCGACGGACCTGACGGGTGGCGTCCGCGCCCTCCCAGACCATCGCGACCACGGGGCCGGACGTGATGAACTCCACGAGGCCCTCGAAGAACGGCTTGTCCTCGTGTTCGCCGTAGTGCTCGTGGGCGAGCTCCTCGCTAATCTGCATGAACTTCCCGCCCACCATCTTCAGGCCCTTGTCCTCGAGCCGCGAGACGACGTCGCCGATGAGGCCGCGCTGGACGCCGTCGGGCTTGACCATCACGAACGTGCGCTCGTCGTGATGGCTCATCTATTCTTCGACCTCTGCCTCTTCCTCGGTCCACTCGACGTCGCGCGGTTCGCGACCGAGGTCCGCGTTCTTCTCGCACTTCGCGGAGCAGAAGTGGGTTGTACTACCGTCGTTGTGGACGAACATCGTCCCCGTGCCGGGTTCGATGTCGTCGCCACAGTAGTCACAGGTGCGTGTCTGGACCATTACTGACCACCGATGGAGTCCGCCTCGCGGGCCGTCTCCTTGAGCTGGAGGACGTCGCCCACGCGGACGGGACCGAGGACGTTTCGCGTGATGATGCGTCCCTGGTTGGAGCCCTCTTGGATGCGGCACTTCACCTGCATCGCCTCGCCGTGCATCCCGGTCTTCCCGACGACCTCGATGACTTCGGCGGGCGTGGAGCCCTCTTCTTCAGTTTCCTCTGCACTCATGGGTGGTTACTGGAGGTCCTCGACTTTCGTCGCGATGTCCTCGACGTCGTCTTCGGCGTCGCCGGCGTCCGTGACGGCCGCGGCGGCGCTTCCGACTTCGAGCCCGGCTGCGTTGCCGAGTTCGTCCTGCGTCTCGACGAACACGACCTGGATACCCTTCTCCTCGGCGAGCTCGGGGAGGTGCATGACGATTTCTTCGGGGGAGACGTCCTCGGCGACGAAGACGAGGTCGGCGTTGCCGCGCTCGACGGCTTTGGTCGTCTCGTTGGTTCCCTTCTTGACTGTACCCGTGTCACGAGCCACTTCGAGCGCTTCGAGGGCTCGTTCCTGGAGGTCTGCTGGAACGTCGTAGTCTACGTACACTGGCATGTATTGTTCACCTAGTTCCACGGACGGGCTTGCGCTCCCCTGCCGGTGCGGAATCCCTGACGGCTAGGAGCATCATCGACCCCCGTGGACTGTATCCTACATCTGGGGGCCCCTCAGTTAAAAGCGCTTTCAAAGTGTATCGCCGTGCGAAGCCGGCGCAGGGCCGTCGCCGGGTCCCGTGGGACGAAACGCCCTTCCCGCGGCTCGTCGAAACACGACCGATGGTCGTCGAGGCCGCACGGACACTCCACGACGAAGCGCGCTCCGTGAACGAGCGCCGCATGCTCGTCCTCACGGGGGACCGCGAGGCGTGCCGGGCGGCGGCCGAACGCATCCTCGACGCACTTCCGATTCCGTTGACGGGCACGACGCTCGTCTCCACGCGCGACGCGCTCGCCTGCGAGCAGGTCGGCCCGCGGAGCGCCGACAAGCTCCTCGGCACGACCCGGGACGCCGTCGTCTTCGACGCGCACGGGGAGTGCCGGCCAAACGCGCTCGGACGCGTCGTCGGCGCCGTCGACGGCGGCGGCCTGCTGCTCGTGCTCGCGCCCCCGCTAGACGAGTGGCCGGCGCGCCGCGACGCCTTCGACGAGGGACTGGCGGTGCCGCCGTTCGACGTCGATGACGTCGCCGGGCGCTTCCGCCGCCGACTCGTCGACACACTCCGAGCCCACCCCGGTATCGCTATCTACGACGTCGACGCCGACGTACTCGAACGAGATGGCCTGACGAACCCCGCACCGCGCATCGGCGACTCGAAACCAGAGCCGCCGGTCGACCACGCGTTCCCCCGCGAGGCGTACGCGGCGTGTCTCACGAGCGACCAGATGGACGCGCTCGCGGCGTTCGAGGAACTGCGCGACTCGCCGGCAGCAGTCGTCGCGGAAGCCGACCGCGGCCGCGGGAAGTCCAGCGCGGCCGGCCTCGCCGCCGCGTGTCTCGCATACGAGGGTCTCGACGTGCTCGTCACTGCGCCGGGCCGCCGTAGTGCGAGCGAGCTGTTCGCGCGAGCACGAGAGCTGCTCAGCGACCTCGACGCACTCGCCGCCGAGGAGCCAATCGAGACCGACGCGGGCGGCCGCATCCGATTTGCGAAACCACCCGAAGCCGCCGACCTACCGGGCGACCCGGACGCCGTCTTCGCCGACGAAGCCGCCGCGATTCCCGTGCGCCTGCTCGAATCGCTGCTGGAGTGCGAGCGCCTCGCGTTCACCACGACCGTCCACGGCTACGAGGGCGCGGGCCGCGGCTTCGCCGTGCGCTTTCGCGACCGGCTCGCCGACACCGACCACGAGGTCACCGACGTGACGCTCGCAGAGCCGATTCGGTACGCGGCCGGCGACCCGGTCGAGGTCTGGGCGTTCCGCGCGCTCTTCCTCGACGCCCGGCCCGCCGTCGACCCGCTCGTCGCGGACGCGTCCACGGAGAGCGTCACGTACGAGACGCTCCCTCCGGACGACCGCCTCGCGGACGAGAACCTGCGCCGGGAGGGGTTCGGCCTGCTCGTGTACGCCCCCGACCGGACCGAACCGAACGACCGCGCGCGCCTGC
>CAXREU010000077.1:0-22120 GCA_964229715.1 Halobacterium sp. | reverse complement strand
CACGAGCGCAACCCCTACGGCGACCCGACGAACGCCTGCGACCTGTCGGGAGTCGCGTCTGCGACCGTGCTCACGGCGGGCTTCGACCCGCTCTGCGACGGTGGCCGACGGTACGCCGACCAGCTCGTCGCGGACGGCGTGCCGACGCGCCACGTCGAGTACGAGGACGTGATTCACGGGTTCGCGACGATGCTCTCGAAGCCCGAGCTCGAGCGCGCCCACGAGGCAGTCGCGGACGTCGCCGGCGACCTCCGCGAGGCGTTCGACGGCGCTTAACTCCGCCTACTGTGTCCGGGGGAACGGGTCGTGTTCGGGCGTGTCGCACTCCGACAAAAGGATTCGTGCGGTCACCGGGACCGACAGACCTTCACCGGCTCGCGCGGTAATAGACGCCTAATGAGCGATGACTACATCGAGGTCCGCGGGGCCGAGGAGAACAACCTCGACGACCTCGACGTACAGATTCCACGCGAGGCGTTGAACGTGGTGACCGGCCTCTCCGGGTCCGGGAAGTCGTCATTGGCCTTCCAGACTATCTACGCGGAGGGCCAGCGACGCTACATCGAGAGCCTGTCGGCGTACGCCCGGAACTTCCTCGGGCAGATGGACAAGCCACAGGTCGAGTCCGTCGAGGGCCTCTCGCCCGCCATCAGCATCGACCAGAAGAACGCCGCGAACAACCCCCGGTCGACGGTCGGCACTGTCACCGAACTCCACGACTACCTGCGCCTGCTGTACGCCCGCGTCGGCGTTCCGCACTGCCCGGAATGCGGCCGCGAGGTCGGCGAGCAGTCCGCCCAGCAGATGGTCCGCCGCATCCTCGAACTCCCCGAGGGCACGAAGGCGAAAATCGCGGCGCCCGTCGTTCGCGACCAGAAGGGCGCCTTCGAGGACCGCTTCGACGACCTCGTCAGCGAGGGCTACTCCCGCGTGGAGGTCGACGGCGAGAGCTACGACCTCGCGTACGACCGCCCCGGCCTCGACGAGACCTCCGACCACACCATCGACGTCGTGGTCGACCGCGTCGCAGTCAGCGAGGACGCCCGCTCGCGCATCAACGACAGCGTCGAGACCGCGCTTGAGGAAGCGGACGGCGTCTTGAAGGTAATTATCCCGGACGCCGACGAGGACCTCGAACTCGGCGGCGCCACGGCTCGCAGCACCGGCGACCTCGCCGACGAAGACGACGAGGACCGCTTCGTCGTGGAGTTCAGCGAGGACCTCGCGTGTACGCACTGCGGCATCGACATCAGCGAAATCGAGACCCGTTCGTTCTCCTTCAACAGCCCGCACGGCGCCTGTCCGGAGTGTGAGGGCATCGGAAACACGAAGGAGGTCAGCGAGGCTCTCGTCGTCGTCGACGAGAGCAAGCCCGTCAAGCACGTCTTCGAGGCGTGGAGCTACAACCGGTCGTACTACCAGACACGGCTGGACTCGGTCGCCGAGCACTTCGGCATCAGCCTCGACACGCCGTTCGAAGAACTGGACGAGGACGTCCAGCAGGCGTTCCTCTACGGCACCGACGAGGACGTCGTCTTCAAGCGGAACACGAAGAACGGCGTGCGCCGCAAGGAGAAGCCCTTCGAGGGCGTCATCCCGAACCTCGAACGCCGCTACGTCGAGACCGACTCCGAGAGCACCCGCGACCACATCGAGGAGTACATGTCCGTCACGACGTGCCCGGCGTGTGACGGCACGCGCCTCAAGCCCGAGTCCCGCGCGGTGCTCGTCGACGGCACGCCCATCACGGACGTCAACCGCATGAGCATCGGCGACGCCCTCGAACACTTCGAGGGGATGGAGGCGCGCTTCGACGACCGCGACCGGAAGATTGCCGAGGAGATTCTCAAGGAGATTCGCGCGCGCCTCGGTTTCATGACCGAGGTCGGTCTGGAGTACCTCACGCTCGACCGCGAGGCGTCCACGCTCTCGGGCGGCGAGAGCCAGCGCATCCGCCTCGCCACCCAGATTGGCTCGGGGCTCGTGGGCGTGCTGTACGTCCTCGACGAGCCCTCCATCGGGCTCCACCAGCGCGACAACGACCGCCTCCTCAACACCCTCGAAGAACTCCGCGACCTCGGGAACACGCTCGTCGTCGTCGAGCACGACGAGGAGACGATGCGGCGCGCGGACAACGTCGTGGACATGGGTCCCGGGCCGGGCCGCCACGGCGGCGATGTCGTCGCGAACGGCGACGTCGAGGACCTCATGGCCGCCGAGGACTCCATCACTGGAGACTACCTCGCGGGCCGCAAGCAGATTCCCGTCCCCGACGAGCGCCGCGACTGGGAGGACACGCTCACTATCGAGGGCGCGCGCCAGCACAACCTCCGCGACCTCGACGTCGACCTCCCGATCGGTGCGTTCACCGCGATTACGGGCGTCTCGGGCTCCGTGAAGTCCACGCTGATGCACGACATCCTCTACAAGGGCCTCGCCCGCGAGATGAACGACAACACCAGCGTCGACCCCGGCGAGCACGACGCCATCGACGGAATCGACAACGTCGAGACGGTGCGGCTCATCGACCAGTCGCCCATCGGCCGCACGCCCCGCTCCAATCCCGCGACGTACACCGGCATCTTCGACTACATCCGCGAGAAGTTCGCCGAGACGAAGCTCGCCAAGCAGCGCGGCTACGAGAGGGGGCGGTTCTCGTTCAACGTCAAAGGTGGCCGCTGTGAGGCCTGCGGCGGCCAGGGCACCCAGAAAATCGAGATGAACTTCCTCTCGGACGTCCACGTCCCCTGCGAGGAGTGCGGTGGCGCCCGCTACAACGACGAGACGCTGGACGTCACGTTCAAGGACGCGACCATCGCGGACGTCCTTGACATGAGCGTCGAGGAGGCCTACGAGTTCTTCGAGGCGGACAGCCGCCTGGGCCGCCGCCTCAAACTCCTGATGGACGTCGGCCTGGACTACATGAAGCTCGGTCAGCCCTCGACCACACTGTCGGGCGGGGAGGCCCAGCGCGTCAAGCTCGCCGAGGAGCTCGGGAAGAAGGACTCCGGCGACACCCTCTACCTGCTCGACGAGCCGACGACCGGCCTCCACAGCGCCGACGAGCGCAAACTCGTCGAGGTGCTCCAGCGGCTCACCGACCGCGGCAACACCGTCGTCGTCATCGAGCACGAGCTCGACCTCGTGAAGAACGCCGACCACGTCGTCGACCTCGGGCCCGAGGGCGGCGAACACGGCGGCGACCTCGTGGCCGCCGGCACTCCAGAAGAGGTCGCGCGCAACGACGACAGCCACACCGGGCGCTACCTCCGCGACAAACTTCCGAGCGTGGACCTCGACGGCCCGCGCAGCGACCGCGAGAAGCCCGCGAAAGACGAACAGGCCGCGCCGACCGTGGACGACTAGGCACTTTTTGCTGTGGGAGTGCGCCAATGGCGCACCCCGCTCGGCAAAAACTTGCGGAAAAAGCACTCCTCCTTCACTTCGCGCCTACGGCGCTCCGTTCAGTCGTCGGCCTCGCGGCTTCGCCGCGAGTGAACCGCGAGCGCCGGCGGCGCTCGCGGATGCTCGTAACACGCCGCTGGCGGGCTGTCGCCAAACACTTTCCACCGGGTAGCCTGAGCATCGTCGTCGGTCCGGGCCGCCTCGGCCCAGCGTATCTCGCATGGAAATCTCGGTCGCTCGACCGGTAGTAACTCCGTACTAACCCGGTGACGCCGGGGTTACTCGTTTGGGCGCGACTCGCCGGTGGGCGCAGGCTCTTTTCCGGGTAGCGACTGTACGCGAGTGTGAGCCAACAGAAGGCAGACTACGTCGACGACGTCGACGTGGACGACGACTGGGACAGCCAGCCGACCGACGACGAACTCGCGGAAGCCGTCGAGAACCTCGAAGCCAGCGGCTTCGACGTCGAAGTCGTCGAGGACGCCGAGGCAGCCCTCGACGTGCTCGTCGACGAGATTCCCGACGGCGCGTCCGTGATGAACGGCCACTCGACGACGCTCGAAGAGGTCGGGTTCGACGAGTATCTGAACGAGGGCGACCACGACTGGGAGAATCTCGCCGCGGAAATCTGGAGCATCGACGACGACGAGGAGCGCGACGCCGCACGCCGCGACGCCCAGACCGCGGACTACTTCCTCGGTGGCGTGAACGGCGTCGCGCGGACGGGCGCGCTCGTCGCCGCGGACCTCTCCGGGAGCCGCGTCGGCGCGTACCCGTTCGCCGCGAAGAATCTCCTGCTCGTCGCCGGCGTCAACAAGGTCGTCGAGGACGTCGAAGCCGCCCGCGAGCGCCTCCACGAGTACGCCTACGAGTTCGAGAACCAGCGCGCCCAGGACGCCTACGGCGTCGAGAGCGCGCCCTCGAAGGAGCTCATCTACTGCCAGGAGGGTACCGAGGGCCGCACGACCGTCGTGCTCGTCGAGGAGACGCTCGGATACTAAGCGAAGCCTCTTTTCGCTCTCGCGACGTACGCGACGGTAATGTACGACTTCGCGGTCGTCGGCGTCGGACCCGCGGGTGCGCGGTTCGCGCGCCGCGCGGCAGAACGCGGCTACGACGTGGTCGCCTTCGAGCAGGGCGAACTCGGGAAGCCGCTGGCGTGCTCGGGGCACGTCAGCCTCGACATCTGGGACTACGTTCCAGAATCGGCCCGCGAGGACCTCTTCCAAAACGAGATTCGGGGCGCGCGCTTCCACCTCGGCGGCGCTGACTCCGAGGCGTACCCCTTCTACAAGGGCGAGCCGATTTCGAACGCCGTCGACCGCGTGCAGTTGGACAAGGTGCTCGCCGACGCCGCCCGGGACGCGGGTGCAGACATCCGCGAGCAACACACCGTCACCGAAGTCTCGGAGTTCAACGACCGCGTGGAGCTCACCGTGCGCGGGCCCGAGGAGACGTTCGACGTGACCGCGAAGATGGTCGCTGGAAGCGACGGCCCGCGGTCCCGCGTGCGGGACGCGCTCGGTCTCCCGGAGCCCGACGAGTTCCTGCACGGCGCGCTCGCGTTCGACTCCGAGCCCGACCACGAAGATTTCGTGGACGTCCACCTCACCGTCCCGGAGTTCTTCGCGTGGCGAATCCCTCGCGGCGAGGGCGGCGTCGAGTACGGGCTCGCGGCCGCGCCTGGCGAGGACGTCCCCGCGCTGTTCGACGCGTTCGTCGAGGACTACGGCGTCGAAATCGAGCACCGCTGCTCGGGCGTCATCCCCATCGGCCCCCCGGACACCGTCACGAGCACGCGCGGGTTCCTGCTCGGGGACGCAGCGGGCCAGACGAAGCCGTTCACGGGCGGCGGCATCCTCTACGGGATGACGGCCGCGGACTGCGCCGCGCGCGAAATCGACCCCGACCGTCCCACGACGCTCACCGCCTACGAGGACGCGTGGCGCGACGAACTCGGGCGCGACATCCAACTCGGTCACCTCGTCCGCAGGGGGTACTCCGCGCCCCAGCCGATTCAGCGCGCGGGGATGCGGCTGTTCGAGGGTGAAATCGGGGTCCACATGGACCAGCCGACGAGCCTCTTCTCCGCAGAACAGTTGCGCGCGCTACTCCGCTGACTCGCCGTCGTAGACGGGGATGCGCGCCGAGCGCCCCGTACAGTCCACGAACGGCAGGTCCGTAATTTCGGCAGCGACGTCGCCGTCGTCGGTTTCGACGGTCACGCTGCCGCCGTCGACGTCGTAGTTCACTTTCGCGAACGCGATTGGTTCGTCGCGCAGCGGGCTGACCGCCGCGCGCGTGATTTCACCGATTTCGTCGCCATCCTGCGCGACGGCTGCGCCCGCGTCGGGGAGGTCTTCGGCGACGAGCCCGACCAGTCGGCTGCTGGGTCGGCCGCGGTTCTTCACCTTCGAGACGACCTCTTGGCCGACGAAACAGCCCTTTTCGTAGTCGACGGCGTTGTCGAGGCCGAGCACGTTCGGGACTCGGCCTTCCAGTTCCGTCTCGAACAGCGGCGTCCCGGCTTCCAGCGTGAGCGTCTCCCACGTCCGGCGGCCGAACGGCGTGGCGTTCAGCCCGCGCACGACCAGCGTCTCGAAGACGGGGTCGGCGTCGGCGGCCGCGCAGACGACGAGGTAGCCCTCCTCGCCCGCGAGGTCGTCGTCGCGAATGACCGTCACGCCCTCCTCCATCGCGCCACGCACGAACGTCAGCGGCTCCTCGGGCGGGCTCGCGCCGCCGAGCACGCTCGCTATCTTCTCGGTGGCTTTCGGGCCGTGCGCGCCGAAGACGCCGAAGCGGTCGGTAGCGTGCTCGACATTAACGTCCTGGACGAACGTGCGTTCGCTCCACTCCTCGGCGATGGCTTCGCCCTCGCCGGCCGGGAAGAACACGAGCAGGCTGTCGCCGGTCGCGAACGCGTAACAGTCCACGCGAATCCGGCCCTGCGGGTCCAGCAGGAGCGCGTACGTCCCCTCGCCGTCCGCCGTGGGGACGTGGTTGGTGACGGTGTCGTCGACGAACTCGTGGCGGTCCTCGCCCGTGACGACGACGACGTCGTCGGCGTGCGCGGTGCTCCCGACGACGTTGCGCACCGCAGGGTGGGTGCGGTCGGGGCGGCCGTACTCCTCGGGGAGCGCGCGACCCGCGACGTCGCGGAACGATGCGCCGTGGTCCTCGTGGCGGTCCCTGACGACTGTCATTATCCGTACGTCGGCGCTCGCGCGGGTAAACCCACGGGTTCCGGTACGTTACAGTCCGATGCGGCGCCGGAGTTCGTCCAGAATCGACGGCTCGGTCTGCTCGTCGCCGTCGGGGAAGACGCGGTCTTCGGCCCTGAACACGGTGCGACCGTCGGTCTCCTCGGCGTTGATGAGGTCGTCGGCCTTCAGCGCGCCGAGCGCGTCTTCGAGGTCGTCGATGCTCGCGTCGACGTGCGAGCGCAGCTCGAACAGCGTCATCCCCTCGCTCGGCCGGTCGACGAGCGCGTCGAGTACCGCCACCTCCGTCTCCGCGCGGTCGCGATACTCGGGTTTGACGTGCATGCGTCGACCGAGGGCTGCCGGCGCCTTAGCAGTATCCCCGAGCGGTAGTCTTTTGCCGCTGGCTCGGATACTGCCGTCCTAATGGGTCTCAGGTGCTCCCTGCTCGGACACGACTACGGCGAGGCGTTCGTCGAGCGGGACCGCGAGGAGCGCGGCGACGAAGTGGTCGTGACCGAACGCGAGCTCAAGGAGTGCGCGCGGTGTGGCTCCGAGAAGGTCACCGCAGAGAACACGGAAGTCCGGTCGTTGGAGCCCGAGCGACGCGAGAGCGCCGACGCGGCCCCGGAGCCCGAACCGACGACGACCGAGGAACCCGCCAGTGAACCCGCGACGGCCGCCGACGACGGCGGCTCCGCGGGCGGCGCGTTCACGTCGGCAACCGACGCTATCGAACAGGCCGAGGCCGGGATGGAGACCGACGACGCGCTGGCGGGCGAGCCCGAGGAGGACGACGCGGTCATCCTCGACGACGACGGCGGCGACGAGCCGGGAAGCGACCAGGGGGAGGAGCCGGCCGAACCGGAGGCTGACCCCGAGCCCGAACCGGAGCCCGTCGATGACGACGCGGAAGTCGTCGACGCGGGCCCGGCGAGCGAGCCCGAATCGTCGGGCACGCAGACCGAGTACGTCGAGCAATCGCAGTCCCAATCCCCGCCGGAGCCGGAGCCGACGGACTCCGACCGCGAGCGCGGCGCGTGGCCGGACGCCGACGGCGAGGACGAGGGCTTCGACGCGACCGAGACCGACGATGTCGACGCGGAAGTGAGCGCCACCGAGACCGACGACTCGACGTTCGAGTTCGGCGCCGAGGAGGGCGTCGTCGAAGCCGACACCGGGTTCACGAGCGCGGGCCCGCTGGACAACGACGAGCCCGCCGACGAACTCGACTTCGCGCTGTACTGCCCGGAGTGTGGCTTCGAGCGTTATGCCGCCGGCTCCAGTCTGCGGGCGGGCGACATCTGCCCGGAGTGCCAGCGCGGCTACCTGGCCGAAGACCGGTGACGAAGCCGTTAAACCCCTCGCTGTCCTTCTCGCGTTCATGAAGGAGTACAAGATGCGACGCGGCGAGTACCTCGAAGAGCGGATGCCCGACCTCAAGTCGGAAATCGAGGACTACTTCGGCGAAATCACAGCCACGGAGGAGTTCAAGGGCAGCGACCTCTACGTCGTCGAGGACCCCGACAACCCAGTCTTCGAGCGCGTCACCGCCGGCGCCGTCGAGTACTCGGGGAAGAAGGACAAGCTCGCGGTCGACTTCGAGGAGCGCCCCGCCGAGGACGTCATCGCGGAGGGCGACGCGGAGGCCGCCGCGGACGCCGTCGACGCGAAAAACGACTTCCTCCTCGAAGCGACCGGCCGGGACGCCAAGTCCCGCCGCGACTCGATGAAGCGCGCCGTCGAGGACGACGCCGACACGCCCGACGACGTCTCGTAACCCGACTCTCAGAACAGTACTGCTGTCTTCTCGCGGTCGATTCTCCCGGTAGCTGCCCGCTTACTGCCGATTGAGCTTCGTCCGGCTGATGGCGAGCCCGTTCGGCACGACGATGATTTGGTCGTCGCCCTTCTGGACGATGTCGCCACCGACCTCCTGGGCGACCTGTCGAAGTTCGTCGACGACGTGCTCGACTGTGCGGTCCTCCGTGCGGAGGCGCGTGATGTCCGCGATGACCACGTCGCCGTCGTAGACGGCGTCCTTGATTGCGATGACGTCCTCTTGCCCGTCGATTTCAGCGATGTGGACGGTGACGTTCGCCTCGCCGCCCTCGGTGTCGAAGTCCTCGACGTCTAGTTCCACGTAATCCTCGGTGGAACTCCCGCTCCCGCCGAGAATCTTGTCCATGAAGCCCATGGCGGAAAGACGGGGTCGCCGCGTGCATAGTTCTTGCGTCAGACGCGGCGGTCAGTCGGCGCTCGCGAGCGGTTCGATGTCCTCGGCCCACGCCTCGTAGCCGCCGTCCATGCTCGCGACCTCGTCGGCGTTCCCGTACTCTTCGACGAGGCGCGCGGCCTGCACCGAGGTCTGGCCGACGTAACAGTAGACGACGACCTCGTCGTTCCAGTCGCGCTCGGCGACCACGTCTTCGAGTTCTTCCACAGTGAGGTGTTCGGCGCCCGGGACGTGGCCGTCCTCGTAGGCGTCGACCTCGCGGATGTCCACGAGGTCGAAGTCGTCGTCGGCGTCGCTGCGCTCGCGGACCGTCTCCGGGTCGACGGTGTCGATATCCCCGCTCATTGCTTCTCGAGGTAGATGCGATAGACGCCGTCGCCGCTGCGCCAGACGCGAGCGTCGGCGTCGTCGCCGACGGCGCGCGGGACGTTCTCCGTGCACGGGACGTGGTCGGTCTCCTGGACGAGCAGGTCGCCCTCGTCGAGGTCCTGGAGGCCCTTCTTCGCCTCCACCTGCGGGTACGGGCAGACTTCGCCCATCATGTCTTGTACTTCGTCGGCTCGCTCGAACAGCGACTGTGCTTCTTCGTCGGACAGTTCGTCGGGTGCGTCGGTGACGTCGTCGATGGATGGCATGAGTGTGTGTTGGTGGGTAGTTGGCGGGCGGTTCAGATGGCGCAGCCGACTTCGCGATAAATCCAGTGAGTCATCACGTAGACGCCGAGCACGATGCCCGCGGCCGCGATAAAGGAGTGCACGGACAGCTCGGCGATGCCGGAGTAGATGTTCCCGATGTTGCAGCCGGGGGCGAGCCGGGAGCCCGCGCCCATCATGAAGCCGCCGACGACGGCGTTTGGGAGACGGCGGCGCTTCGGGACGCGAATCGAGAAGTCGCCGCTCCACGCGGCCGCGAGGCCGGCGCCGACGATGACGAACCCAATCATCACCATGTCGGTGGTGACGCCGACGCCCTCGCCGCGGAAGAGGATGGCGCCCCAGTACTCGAAGCTCCCGGCCTCGACGCCGACCTGCGAGAGCAGGTACCCCGTCCAGCGGGCTTCCGGCCCGGTGACGCCGACGATGGACACCTGCGTGAACCAGAGGACGGCGACCGCGGTGATGCCGAGCGCGGCGGTCCGCGGGTCCCACGGCCGCTTGCTGGACGCGAGCGGCGTCCGCCACGCCTCGGCGAGCCCGCCGAAGTACTGGCGCGTGCCGCGGACGAACTGCCGGGCGCCGACGGCGGGCGCGAGCAGCACGGACGGCTGGGCGGACGCGACGGTCGCGCGCTCCTCGGGGTCGCCCTTCGTCGCGCCGCGGCCGACGAGCGTGGCGTACACGAGCGTGATGCCGGCGGCGACGAGCAGCGCGAGCAGCCCCGCGGGAATCGGCGAGATGGTGAAGAGACTGATGCCCTCGCCGAACTGGAGCGGGCCGAAGTACGTGCTCTGGAGCGTCGGGAACGCGGCGGTGAACACCGCGTAGCCGACGCCCATGAACACGAGCGTGAGCCAGAACTGGAGGTAGCCCTCGCCGGCGCGGTACAGCGTCCCGCTCGCACAGCCGCCGGCGTACGTCATCCCGATACCGAAGATGAAGCCGCCGACGAGCCCGGTGAGACCCCACGCCGGCGTCCAGAGCCCTTGGTAGTACCCTAGTTGGTAGGCGATGCCCCAGAACACCATCGTGAGGAGGGTCGCCGCGAGCACGCCCTTCGTCACCCGGGAGTCCTTGTACGCGAAGAAGTCCCGGAAGGCGTTCACGAAGCAGAATCGGCCCTTCTGGAGGAACGCGCCGAGGCCGAGTCCGACGACCGCTGCCACGACCAAATTGTTCACTGTGTCTCACGGACACGCGTCCGGGCCAGTTAACGGGCGCCGAATCGGGAAGCGCTGCCCGGGTGCGGGACGCGACGAAATAGGAGAAAGAGCGGTTGTACCGCTCCATTGTCGCCGATACGCGGGTTTCGACGACACAGTGGCGACCGAGCTACCGGCAAATACCACGTGTTCAGCGCGCTGTCGACGCCCGGTCTGCCGGAGGACCGGGCTTATTTCGCCGGGGAGACTCGGTTCGGCCGTGACCTTCAGCATCTGCGTCCGGGAACCCTACGAGGACGACGGCGACCAGCAGTACCGCTTCGGCATCGCCATCACGACCCGGCTGCCCGCGGTCGGCGTGCCGTGCCCGCACGTCAACGAGCACGGCGCCGTCGCCACGCAGAGCGTCACGAACGAGCGACTCGGGTCGAAGGGCGTCGAATACCTCGCGGACGGCCTCGGCATCGAGGACGCCCTGCAGGGCCTGCTGAACGCCGACGACGGCAGCCCGAGCCGGCAGCTCCACGGCGTCTCCCGGGACGGCGAGTTCGCGTTCTCCGGCGACGAGTGCAACGGCTGGTACGGCCACACGAGCGGCGAGAACTACACCGTCGCGGGCAACCTCCTCACCGGGGACGCGGTCGTCGAGCGCACGGCTGCGAAGTACGAGGACGTCGCGTTCGGCGACGAACCGCTCGCCAAGCGCCTCGTCGACGCGCTCGGGGCGGGACAGGCTGCCGGCGGCGACAAGCGCGAGGACCTCACGATTCAGAGTGCGGCCGTCACAGTCGTCGACACCGGCGACGAAGAGCGCCCCTACTACGACGACCTCCGCGTGGACGCCAGCGAGGACCCCATCGTCGACCTCCGGGAGACCTACCGGCTCGCCAAGCAGGGCTACGAGGACGCGCTCGAACGCTACGAGGAGCGCGAGAAAGGAGACGGCGAGGACGGCGACGCGTAGCTAGACGGTGAACTCGTAGAGTTCGTCACCGACGTGGTGGAGGTTCTCGACGACCTTCCCGGAGTCCCCGACCATGTCGTCGCCGCTGGTGAGGGCGCGGCCGACCGCCAGCGCCTTCCCGTGATTCTCCTCTTCGATGACGACGAGGTCGCCCGCCTCGATGGCCTCGTCGGCCTCGGTGATGCCGGGGCGCATGATGTCGGCGCCGTCGCTGACGAACGAGATGGCGCCCGAGTCCACCGTGACGACGCCCGTCGACGGGTCGAACTCGTTGGCGCCCTGCACGGTGACGAACGGCTCGCCCTCGGGATACCACACCAGCGGGTCGCCGTCGACGAGCACGACGTCGAAGTCCTCGTCGGCGATTTCCACGAGTTCGAACGAGTCCGCGTCCAGTTCGACGCTCAACCCCTCCCGGAGCGCGTCGGCAATCTCGCGCACGGCGTCGCTCCGCAGGTGGTGACGAGAGGACACTTCCATACCGTGGGTTCGGGCGGCTCCACGCTTAAAACCGCCGCTCTGTCACGGCTCGCGGGGCCAAATCGCTAAGTGCGCGCGCTGGCAATGACCACGTATGCTGGGGTCCGGGGACGAATCTGTCTCCTGTATCGCCTGCGGGGCGTCCGTGCCCCGCGAGGACGCCCGCGAGTACGACAAGCACGGCGACCGCTGGGACCGCGACGGCAAGCGCTTCGAGTACCTCTGCAAGCCGTGTTTCCGCGGCCTCGCCAAACAGCCCCGGCGCGGGCTCGAAGCCCGCCTCGAAGCCGCTGGCGCGGGGCGCGTCGACGACGCGGAGTTCGTCGCGCGGTTCCTCGACGCCGCCAGCGAGGAACGGGCGGGCCGGGAGTGACCGCGGCGACACGCCTAACTGCGGGTGCCGGCTACACTGGAGTATGTCAAACGACGCAGAGGCGGCGCAGGGGTCCATCGAGGACCAGGGCCCCGTGGAGATTTCCCCGGAGCTCGACCGCCAGATAGAGAACAAGCGCGACGACCTCCTGGAGAAGTTCGAACTCCACGACGGCTTCGCGCCCGAAGTCATCGAGGAAGCCGAGGAGCGTATCGAGGACGTGCAGGCCGAGATTCAGGACGAAGTCGAGGAGCGCGCGGACATGCGCCCGTTGCCCACGTGGACGACCGACCCCGTGGACGCCCAGGACTTCGACGACGCCATCAGCGTCCTCGAACGCGACGAGGAGTACGTCGTCTGGGTGCACATCGCCGACGTCACTCACTACGTCCATCCCGGTTCGAAGATGTGGGACGCCGCGATGGACCGCGGGAACACCATCTATCTCCCCGGGTACACGATTCACATGCTTCCGCCGGTGCTCGCGGAGACGGTCTGCTCGCTGGTTCCCAACGAGGACCGCCTCGCGCACACCGTCGAGATGCACCTCGACAAGGAGGACCTCTCCTACCGCAACATCGAGATTTACAAGTCCGTCATCCACAGCGACGAGCGCCTGACGTACAAGGAGACGGAGGCGCGCCTCGACGACGAGGACGCGCCGCTGCACGACGAAATCTCGCTCGTCTTCGAGCTCGCCGACCAGATGCACGAGCAGCGCAAGGAGGAGGGCAGCCTCGTCCTGAACCCGCGCCGGGACCGCGCGCACACCATCATCGAGGAGTGCATGCTGAAGGCGAACAAGGCAGTCACCCACGAGCTCATGTGGAACCGCGGCGTCGAGGCCGTCTACCGCGTCCACCCGCAACCGTCGCCCGACGAGTGGGACGACGCGCTCCGCGAGATTCAGGAGCTCGACGGCGTCTCCATCCCCGGCGACTCCTGGGACGACCCCCGGAACGCCGTCAACGCCACCCTCGAACAGGCGCCCGAGCGCCAGCTCGGGAAGATTCAGTGGGCGGTGATGAAGGTGATGCCCCGCGCCCGCTACATGAACGACCCGTTCGGCGGCCACCACGCGCTCAACTTCGAGATTTACGGCCACTTCACCAGCCCCATCCGCCGGATGAGCGACCTCGTCAACCACTGGATTGTCTACCAGAATGACGTCCCCGAGAACCTCGTGGAGCTGTGCGACCACGCCAGCGACCAGCAGAAAGCCGGCGAGTCCGCGGAACGCGAGTACCGCAACTTCCTCGAAGAGATCGGCCTCGACCCCGACGCGGTGAACAACCGCGGCATCGAGGTCGTCGACGAGGACGAAGCGTAGCTTCGACGAATCGACTGCACGTCAATCGAAGATTGACGGCGTCGTTGACGAAGCTGAGGAAGAAGCTGACGAGGAACTCGCGTTTTCACCACGCGCCCGCAGGCGGGTGGTCGTTCGACCGGAACGGGCCGGGGACCCCGTTCGTCCACAGCGACTTGCCCAGCCAGTAGCCCGCATGCCAGCCGGCACGGTCGTGGCCGTCCGGCGCGACGACGACGCGAACGCTCGTGTAGTACTCCGGGACGCCGTCGTCGTCGACGTCCGGGCCGTCCCAGTACGCGCACGAAGCGTCCACGCCGAGTACGTCACAGTCGACGGACTCCTGAAGCGATACGACGACGTCGGCGTCGCTGGCGTCCTCGACGACCTCGAACTCCGGCGGGTTCGTGACGGTGCCGTCCGCGCCGCGCTCGTAGTACCCGACGGCCTCTCCGACGCGTTCGCGCGCCTCGTCCGTCGCTCCCGTCTCCGAGACGACGGCGACCCGAAGCGTGTCCGACCCCCAAGAGTACGTCCGCGCGGCCGCGTCGGCGACGTCGCCGTCCACGCGCGACGCGAGGTTCCTCGTCATCACGTTCCCCGGCCCCTCGCCGTGCCGGAAGCCGAGCACGTGCCCGAACTCGTGTTTCAGGATGGCACGCATCGTCGACAGCGCGTGCCCGGACCGCACCTGCACGGTCACCTCGTCGGTCACTGTCGCGTTCGTCGGGACGACCGGCGCACACCCGAGCGCGACGTCGTCCGCGTGGACGCTACACCGCTCGACCGCAGTCACCACTTCCACGCGAACGTCCGCCGACTCGTTCCACGCGACCAGTTCGAACTCCGGCCGGTAGCGGTCGCCCGCGTACACCGCGTGCTCCCAGAACGTCAGCGTCTCCCGGACCGCAGGTCGGACGTCCCGGCTACCCCCCGTGTGGTCGTCGACGACGACCGTAATCGGGCCGGGCCCCCACGGATTCGCGTCCCGGTCGACGGTCCGGTCAGGCACCGTGAACGGCGCGTCCGTCGTCGGCTCCACTGGCTCGTCCGGTCCGACGGCTGTCGGCTCCGCGGTCAGACAGCCCGCCGCGAGGACGAGCGCGAGCACCGCGACCGTCAACAGGACGCGCGCCATCGTTCCCAACCTGTCGCGTGTCCCGCATTAACGTATCGCTCGCGTAAACGCCGCAAACCTAGAAGCTGGTCTCGACGCGCACCGCTCGTCCCCACAGCCGGGTCGACGCGTCGCTTCGCCGTTGAGTTTGGAGACGTGAACTCGCTGGGTTGTTCGCGAGCGAACAGTCAGCGAGGGAACGAGACGAATGAAATGAATCGAGTGGACTCGCTGGGATTTGAACCCAGGGCCTCTTCCTTGCGAAGGAAGCGATCTACCACTGATCTACGAGCCCGCACCCAATCGAAGTCGACCGACGTATTTCAGACTTCTGTTTCGCGGGCCTGCAGGGAATCACTCACGCACTCGTACAGCCATCGCTACGCGGCGCGAATAAGAGAGGAAAGGCGCGTGTGACGCCCGTGGTCAGTCTTCGAGAACGATCTCGATGCTGACTTCGTTCGGAACCTGAATCCGCATCAGCTGGCGGAGCGCGCGTTCGTCCGCGTCGATGTCGATGAGACGCTTGTGGACGCGCATCTCCCAGTGCTCCCACGTGGCCGTCCCTTCGCCGTCGGGGGACTTCCGCGAGGGGACTTCGAGGGTCTTCGTCGGGAGCGGGACCGGCCCACTGAGCTTCACGCCGGTCTTGTCCGCGATTTCCCGGACGTCGTCGCAGATGTCGTCGAGGTCGTCGGGATTGACGCCGGCGAGACGAACGCGTGCCTGCTGCATGGATTAGGCTTCGTTGACGTCGAGGACTTTGCCGGCGGCGATGGTCTGACCCATGTCGCGGACGGCGAACGAGCCGAGCTCCGGAATCTCGGAGGACGGCTCGATGCTGAGGGGCTTCTGCGGGCGCACGGTGACGACCGCTGCGTCGCCCGACTGGATGAAGTCCGGGTTCTCCTCCTGGGTCTCGCCCGAGGAGGGGTCCATCTTCTTGTCGATGGATTCGATGGTACACGCGACCTGCGCGGTGTGCGCGTGGAAGACCGGCGTGTAACCCGCCGTAATCACGGACGGGTGCTGCATCACGACGATCTGGGCCGTGAACGTCTCGGCGACGCTCGGCGGGTCGTCGGCCGGACCACAGACGTCACCGCGACGGATGTCGTCCTTGCCGATGCCGCGGACGTTGAAGCCGACGTTGTCACCGGGCTCGGCCTTGGGCACCTCTTCGTGGTGCATCTCGATGGTCTTGACCTCGCCACCGACGTCAGACGGCTGGAAGCTGACGTTGTCGCCCGTGTTCATCACACCGGTCTCGATACGTCCGACGGGGACGGTACCGATGCCGGAGATGGTGTAGACGTCCTGGATGGGAAGACGGAGGTCGGTGTCCGTCGGCGGGGACGGCTCGGGGAGGTCGTTGAGGGCCTCCAGCAGGGTCGGGCCGTCGTACCAGGGCGTGTTCTCGGAGTGGTCGGCGACGTTGTCGCCCTCGAAGGCGGACGTCGCGATGAACGAGGCGTCCTCGGTCGCGAAGCCGACCTGACCGAACAGGTCTTTGACGTCGGAGACGACCTGGTTGTACTTGGACTCGTCGTAGTCGACGATGTCCATCTTGTTGACAGCGACGATGAGCTCGTCGATGCCGAGCGTCCGCGAGAGGAACACGTGCTCGCGGGTCTGGGGCGCGACACCGTCGTCGGCGGCGACGACGAGGACGGCGTTGTCCGCCTGGGACGCACCCGTAATCATGTTCTTCACGAAGTCGCGGTGGCCAGGACAGTCGACGATAGTGAACTCGTACTCGTCGGTACTGAACTCCTGGTGGGCGATGTCGATGGTGACCCCGCGCTCACGCTCTTCGGCGAGGTTGTCCATGACGTAGGCGAACTCGAATCCGCCCTTGCCCTTCTCCTCGGCTTCTTCTTTGTGCTGTTCGATGACGTGCTCGGGAACGCTCCCCGTTTCGTAGAGGAGGCGCCCGACCATCGTGCTCTTGCCGTGGTCGACGTGGCCAATGACGGCCAGGTTCTGGTGTCGTTCGTCGCTCATTGTCTAGTATCGCGCGAAAGGCGCGCTCTGTGGGAATCATTCGGCAGTTCGCACTAAAACCATTTCGGTACGCACTCAGCACGACCTCGCCGCCGTCCCGCGGTTTGTGAGAACACGCCACACGACTCGGGTGGCGCGGTCCTCACTCCAGTCGGTTCACGTCGCCAAGCACCGCCGTCGCCGTCTCGGGGCCGCCGGCGCCACGCCCGGAGAGGTTCAGGCGGCCGGCGTGCTCGGTCTCCAACTGGACGATGTTCATCGTCCCGGACACCGCGAGCGTGTGGTTCTCGGGGACGAGGCGCGGGCCGACCCGAGCGCCCTCGTCGGTCACTTCGCCGATGAGCCGGACCGTTCGGCCGTCCTCGGCGGCGAGCTCCAGCGCCGACGGCGGGACGTCCGTGATGCCCTCGACGTCGACATCGGCCAGCGAGTAGCCGCCATCGTGGATGACGTTCGCGAGAATCGCACACTTCAGCGCCGCGTCGGTCCCCTCCACGTCGAACGTCGGGTCGGCCTCCGCGACGCCGAGGTCCTGGGCTTCCGCGAGCACGTGCTCGTAGTCGAGGCCATCCGTGGCCATCCGCGTCAGGATGAAGTTCGCCGTGCCGTTGAGCACGCCGCGCGCGGCCGTCACGCGCTCGGCGCCGACGCCGTCGATGGTCGATAACGCCGGGATGGCGCCTGCGACGGTCGCCTCGAACCGAACCGACCCCGCACTGTCCGCTTCCAGCGCGCGGAGGTCGTCGTAGCGCTCGGCGACCGGGCCCTTGTTCGCGAGGACGACGTGGCGGTCGGTCTCCAGGGCTGCACGCACGTGCTCGAAGCCCGGGTGGGCGTCGCCGAGCGTCGTCGGCGTCGCCTCCACGAGCGCGTCGTACTCGGCGCCGAGCGCGTCCGCGGGGTCGCCTTCACCGACTCTGCCGACGCTGTCCTTGTGCTCGAGTGCGGCGGCGACGTCGATGCCATCGGGGTCGACGACGGCGCCCGTCGAGTCGGCGAACGCCGTCACCGTGTGGCCGTACTCGTCGGCGAGGTCAGCGACCGAACGACCGACGTCGCCTGCGCCCATCACTGCCAGTTTCATAGTTCCCCCACGAGCGGCTCGACGACAGAGAGGTCTTTCTGTGCCGCGACGTCACGGACCTGTTCGAGCGCGCGCTCCGTGCTCCCGGACTCGATGGCCAGCCGGACCCGAGCACTGGAGACGCCATCCGTGCCTTTCTCGGTGGTCAGCGAGAAGTCAGCGACCGTCGCGCTCCCGCAGCCCTCCAGTTCGGCGAGCGTGTCCGAGAGGTCGGTGTCGACGAGGTCGCCGACCAGCAGGACGCTGAGCGCCTCGCCGTAGCGCTCGGAGTCAGCCTGAATGATGGTGACGCCGGCGTCACGGAGCGCGTCGACGATGTGCTCGAAGCGCTCGGGCGAACACTCCAGGTCGACCTCCACGGGAATGTGGCCGCGCGGCGTCAGCGACCCGCGTTCGTGGAAGATGGAGAGGAGGTTCCCGCCGTTGTCCGCGAGGGGCGAGAGCGCGCGCAGCAGCTCGCCGGGCTCGTCGACGAGCTCCAGGCGGAGCGTGTGCGCGCGGTCGTCGGTCTCACTCATCGTCTCCCCTCCGTTGTCGGCGACGCCCCGGCTGTTGTTGTCGGCTGCGAGCGCGAGTGCTGTCGCTCCGTGCCGATACAACGCCGGGCGCGTCTGCCTGCGTGCATACACTCTCACTCGGGGACGTTCGGTGTATAAGCCTTCGGCCCGCACAAATCCTACCGATGGTTGGGGGCAGTGCTAGTCGCGACGTGAACTCGCAGAGAGAACCGCGAGAGTCCGCAGCCGGTTGCGGTTTTTTAGCGTAGATTTCACGCGGTTCGCCGCGCGAACCGCGTAAAAAGGTACTTAGAAGTAGTCGAGCTGCTCGGGCAGTTCCGTCTTCATGCCCTTGCGCTCTCGAATCTGCTTGATGATTTCGGGCTGGAGGTTGTCGGCCATGACGCGGAAGCCGGCGTTCTCCGTGTTCCAGGACGCGCGGCCTTCGGTCGCCGAGCGGATGTCACTGGAGAAGCCAATCATCTCCTCGACGGGTGCGATTCCCTCGACGACCATCATGCCGCCTTCCTGGTACATGTCGTCGACGCGGCCACGGCGACCCTGAATCTCGCCGGACGCGGCGCCCATGTGCTCGGAGGGGACGTCGATGCGGACGTCCTGAATCGGTTCGAGCAGGCGAATCTCGGCGTCCATGAGGCCGCGGTGGACGGCGTCGCGGACAGCCGGGATGACCTGCGCGGGACCGCGGTGGATGGCGTCCTCGTGGAGGCGAGCGTCGTGGAGGCGGATGAGTGCGCCTTCGACGGGCTCGGCGGCGAGCGGACCGTCTTCGAGGGCTTCTTCGAGGCCCTCGACGACGAGCTCCATCGTCTCGTTGAGGTGCTGGATACCCTTCGTGTCGTCGATGAAGATGTTCTTCCCGATGATGTTCTCGACGTTCTGGGAGGTGTCCTTGTCCATGCCGGCGTCCTGGAGCGCTTCGCGGCGCTCCTGCTCGGGCATGTCCATCGACACTTCACCGAGGCGGAGCTGCTCGAGGACGTCGTCGTCGAGCTGCTCGATGGTGATGTAGAACTTGTTGTGGCGGTTCGGGGAGACGCCTTCGACCTCGCGGGAGTCCGTCGTCGGGGACTCGCGGAAGACGACGATGGGTTCGCCGGTGTTGACCGGGATGCCCTGATTGCGCTCGATGCGCTGGGTGATGACTTCGAGGTGGAGTTCACCCTGTCCGGAGATGAGGTGTTCGCCGGTGTCCTCGTTAATCTCGATTTGGATGGTCGGGTCCTCCTTGGCGACCTGCTGGAGCGTCTCGATGAGCTTCGGCAGGTCGTCCATGTTCTGCGCCTCGACGGACTTCGTGATGACCGGCTCCGAGATGTGTTCGATGGACTCGAACGGCGTCATCTCGACGCTGGACACCGTCGAACCCGCGATGGCGTCCTTGAGGCCAGTGACGGCGGCGATGTTCCCCGCGGGGACTTCTTCGACTTCCTCGCGCTCGCCGCCCATGTAGATGCCGACGCTCTGGATGCGATTCTTGCCCGCAGTACCGGAGACGTAGAGCTCCTGCCCCTTCTCGAGGGTGCCGGAGAAGACGCGACCCGCGGCGATTTCGCCGGCGTGCGGGTCGATACCGATGTCGGTGACCATCAGGACGACTTCGCCGTCCTCGTCGACCATCCGCATCGTGTCCGCGATTTCGGAGTCGGGGTCGCCCCGCCAGATGCGCGGGATGCGGTGGGGCTGGGCGTCGATGGGGTCCGGGAAGTGCTCACAGACCATGTCGAGGACGACGTCCGACAGCGGCGTGCGCTCGTGGAGCTCCTGGCGCTTGTCGGCGCGTTCGAGGTCCATGATGTCGCCGAAGTCCATGCCCGTGCGCTGCATCGAGGGCATCGAGACGCCCCACTTGTAGAGCGCGGAGCCGAAGCCGACGGTGCCGCCTTCGACGGAGACCGTCCAGTCCTCGGTGATGTCGTCCATCTCCTCGGTCATCCCGCGGATGAGCTCGTTGACCTCGCGGATGACGCTCAGGAGCCGCTCCTGCATCTCCTCGGGCCCCTCCTGGAGCTCGGAGATGAGGCGGTCGACCTTGTTGATGAACAGCGTCGGCTTGACGCCCTCGCGGAGCGCCTGCCGGAGCACCGTCTCCGTCTGGGGCATCGCGCCCTCGACGGCGTCGACCACGACGCGCGCGCCGTCGACGGCGCGCATCGCACGGGTCACGTCGCCGCCGAAGTCGACGTGGCCGGGCGTGTCGATGAGGTTGATGAGGTGGTCTTCGCCCTCGTACTCGTGGGTCATGGAGACGTTCGCGGCGTCGATGGTGATGCCGCGTTCCTGTTCGTCCTCCTCAGTGTCCATCGCGAGCTGCTCGCCGGCGGTGTCCTCGGAGATCATGCCGGCGCCGGCCAGCAGGTTGTCCGTCAGTGTGGTCTTCCCGTGGTCGACGTGCGCGGCGATGGCGATGTTCCGGATTTGCTCCGGGTTGTCCATCAGCCGTTCGCACTTCTCGACAATCTTCTTGCGTCGGCCCATTAGGGATTCATACTGCCAGCGGGTTCAAAAGGATAGTGTTTTGCCGAGAGCACGGCACGCCGGAACACGACGCGTAGCCGTCAACTCGTCTGGTTCCTCTCGGCGGGCGTGGTGGCTGCCGTGGGCGAAAGAGTCTTTGCCGCGAGAACCATGTGAATAAATACCATGCAGTTGCGCGTGACGGGTGGGGGTCCCGCCGCACCGTTTCTCGGGGCCCGCGACGTCTTCGAGACCGAACACGACCTCGAACAGCCGGTCGAGGTGCGCGTCCGCGAAAATCCCGACGAGCGAACGTGGGCCGGCCACTACGCCGACCACCACGTCCTCAACATCTCCCAGCAGGCCGCCACGTCGGCGATGGCTCGCGAACTCGCGCTCCACGAGTTCGCACACATGCACCGCCACGAACACGACCATCCGAGCCACGTCCTCTCGATGGACGAAGTGCTGTTCCTGGCGTTGACTGGCCGTAGCGTCGAGCGCCGCGTTCTCACGCACTGCTACCAGATTGCCAACCACGTCAAGGACATCTACGCCGACGACATCACGCTCTCGGTCGGCCCGACCGACAAGCTCGTCGCGTTCCTCGAATCCGAGCTCGCGGCCGCCGTCGCCGACCAGCCGGTCGCCGGGCCGTCGGTCGGCCAGCGACTCACCGCGGGTGCGGACCCGTCGATGACCGCCGGCAACGCCGCGTTCGCACTTGCACTCCTCGAACGCCACGACGCCGTCCCCGCCGACCACCGCATCGACGACCTCGCGCACGCCGCCGCCGAGGACGCCCCCGAAATCGACGTCGAGGCGTTCCGCGAGCGCTTCGTCGCACTCGCCGACGACCCCGACGAGAGCGACTGCCGCCGCGGCCTCGTCGACACCATCCGCACGTACGTCGACGCCCAGGAAACGACGACGGGACCCGCAGCCGACTGATTAGGCCGGCGTGATGCGAACGAGCCGGTCGTCGCCCTCCCGTGGGAAGTCGCCCTGTGCGCGGCCGTCACGGTTCGACGTCACCGCGTACAGCGTGCCGTCTGGGCCCTGTTCGACGTGCCGAATTCGCCCGAGTTCGTCCTCTAGGGTCGTATGGTGAGATCGGAAGAGCACACGTCTGAACTCCAGTCACAGAGTGC
>CAXREU010000076.1:0-3486 GCA_964229715.1 Halobacterium sp. | reverse complement strand
TTACGCTCGACGGCATCAGCCACACCGTCGCCGACGTCGACGACCACGCGGGACCGTTCTCCGTCGCCGTCGTCCCGACGACCCACGACCTCACGACGCTCTCCGAGCGCGCGCCCGGCGACCGCGTGAACGTCGAAGTCGACGTCGTCGCGAAGTACGTCGAACGCCTCGACACCTACTAACTCTCGTCCTCTGATTCGAGGTTGCTGATGAGGAACTCGGCGTCCTCCGTCTCGGGCTCGGTATCTTCTTCGAAGCTGCTGGCGCCCGTGCGCTCGTAGGCCGCGCGGTACGCCACGAGCTTCCGGTAGAGCACGTAGAACAGCGCGCCGTCGTAGACGACGACGAACCCGATGAACGCGAGGCCGGGCGCGACGCCGAGCGTGTCCGTCAGGATGCCGAGGTTCGTCACGACCGTGTTGTACGTCGCGTGGACGACCGCGGCGATGACCAACCCCTTCACGACGATGGGGCCGGCGTCGTCGGGGTTGAACTTCGCGAGCCCGAGGTAGTAGCCCGCGAACGCCGAGTAAATGACGTGGCCGGGGCCCGCGAGCGTGCGCACCGCAGCCGTCTGCAGGCCGACATCGATGGCCGCGGTGCCGCCCGCGGCGCTGGCGGCCATCACTACCTCGCGGCCGATGTAGATGGCGTTCTCGATGGTCGCGAACCCGAGGCCGGCGGCCGCGCCGTACACCGCGCCGTCGACGACCGCGTCGAAGCGGTCGCTGCGGAACGCGTACAGTCGAATCGCGAGCCACTTCACGGTCTCCTCGACGGGGCCGACGATGAGGAAGTAGTACAGCGCGGGCGCCAGCACGGCAATCCACAGCGGCGCGTCAGCCGTGACCGCTCCGAGGAACAGCCCCGAGAAGAGGGTGTTCAGGATGGCGGCGAACCCGGCGAACAGGAACCCGAACGCGAACGTCACCACGAGCAACTCGATTGGCTCCCGTTTAGTCGCGTCCGCCTTCCAGACGAATCCCGCCATCCCCAGTGCGGGCACCACTGACAGCAGGACGTAGAGCGCGACGACCGGCCTGTCGATGAACACTAGGCCCAGCGCCGCCGCGAACTGCGCGACGACGATGAGCACCGCGAGCGCGACGACGCCCGCCCGCGCGCTCGTCACGATGCCGCCGTACAGCCACGACGAGAAGCGGTCGAGGGTCGTGCGTGGCTCCCAGGTCGCCACGTCGTAGAGGTCTTCGCCGCCCTCGCTCGCGCGCTGGACTGGGTCCCGTTCGGCCGACATGGGCGTCCCGTTTCTCCCCCTCCCCCTTGAGTGTGTTCGCGGAATCGCGCCTCGAACCTTGTATGTTACCAAGTACCTTAAGGGGCAATCTTATGCGTGCTTGTGGGCTTTCGCAGGAGTATGGCATACAGTCCCAGCCGCGGCCTGCTGTACTCTGCGCCCCCAGCACCCGAATCGAATCGACGAGACGACGACGCCGAAGCCGAGGAACCCGACACGAGCGCCGAACCCACGCCCGCCGCCGCCGACGACTAACGCCGCACCGACTTCTACAGCGAGTTCGACAGCCGACAGCGACAGCGCCGACGACACCGCTCTCCTGGCGGATGAAAGGGCGAGCCGTCCGAGGGCTTTCGAGACTGGCACATCGATAGTCGTTCTCTCGGCTATTCGCTTTCCTAGGCGGCAACGCTGAAAACCCCGCGCGTCGAAGGACGGGTATGCTCTTCGACCAGCGGACCCGGGCGGCGCTCCGGGACGCCGGACTCTCGCGAGAGGACATCGCCGACATCGAGGACGACGTCGCCGAGCAAGCGCGGGCGGACGCCCGCCGCGTCGAGTCGTTCTTCGATGGGCGCGCGGTCGTCTACTCGGACATGGACCTCACGCACTCGCGTTCGGACTACCCCGAACACGACTTCGACTACGTCGACCTGTTTACGCACAGCGAGGACATTCGCGGGTTCGTACGCTTCGAGACGTGGGGCGCGTACGTCGAAGGCGCGCGGGTGCTTGAGGAAGCGGACGGCGAGCCGACGGTGGTGGAGTTGACGCTCGGGCCGACCGTCGACGCCCGGGTGCGCTTCGCCGGCGAACGGAGCCGCCTCGAATGACCCGGGTTCGCGTCCGCGGCATCTACAGCACCGCGCTCACCCGCCGCCTGCTCGACGCCGGCTTCGACGTGGTGGACGCGTCGCCGCCGATTCGCGAGCGCTTCGACGCCGACTTCGACACCGAGGCGTACGACGTCGACGTCTCGATGACGCCCGACCGGCAGGGGGTCGGCGTCTCCGGCCGGCCCGACGATGCCGACGACGTGCTGGCGGTGGTTGGGGACACCGGCATCGACACGTTCGTCTGGCCGGACCGCGCGGCCCGCGGCGCCATCTTCAACGGCGTCGTCGAGCGCACGATTCGCGGCGGCGCCGTGGTCGCGCTCGCCGACGACCACGAGGGCTACCTGCCGTTCGACGCGGCCGACCAGCACGTCGAGGCGGGCGACCACGTCCGCGTGCAGGTCCACGACCCGAACCCGTGGTGGATCGACGACCGGCCGGTCGTCGGCACGGACCTGCGCGCCATCGGCGGGCTTGCGAGTCTCGAACGCGGCGTGGACGCGCTCGTCGCCGGGACGCCCGACGGCTCGCGGAACCACGAACTCGCGCGCACCACCGAACTGCTCACGCCCGACGTTCCCGACCAGTGGGGCGTCCAGTGGCACTACGCCGCGGACGGCGCGAGCATGGACGCGCTCGGCGACGCGCTCGACAACCTCGTCGCGCTGGCGAACCGCCTGGAGGAAGCGGTTTCGGATGCGCCCTCGCCGAGCGACACCGCGCCCTACCGCGTCGCCGCGCCCGAGCGCACCGTCTGGGCGTGGTTCGGCCGCGACTCCCGGTTCGCGCTCGACGACGCGCGCCGCGCCGTCACGGCGACGATGGACGGCCACCATCGCATTAAGGCCGGCAGCGAGGCCGCCAGCGGCGCCGTCGACTTCGCGGAGGCGCTCGATGCGAGCACCGACGGCTTCCCGTTCGGTGCCGTCACCGACCAGTTCGGCCCGACCGAGGGCGACCTCGTCGCCATCGAGCACGGCAAGCCCGACGGCCGCCTCATCACCATCGGGCGCGGCGAGGTCACGGACCGCGACCGCGACGCCGGCCGCGTCACCGTCCGCCGCGAGATGAGTCCCGGCGGGGCCTACGACGCGCTCGGCGTCGAACGCGAGCGCGGCGACGTCGCCACCACGCGGTTCACGGAAGGGAACTGGTGGTATCCGACCGTCTACAAGGGCACGGACGGACACGTCAAGGGCACGTACCTCCCCATCTCCACGCCCGTCGAAGTGTTCCCGGACGCGGTGCGCTACGTCGACCTCCACGTCGATGTCGTGAAACACGCCGACGGCACCGTCGAGGTCGTCGACGAGGACGAACTTCAGGAGTGCGTGGACGCGGGACTGGTCAGCGAGGACCTCTCGGAGAAAGCGCTCTCGGTCGCCGAACGCGTTC
>CAXREU010000075.1:0-29083 GCA_964229715.1 Halobacterium sp. | reverse complement strand
CGTTTAAGCGATTCGAAACCAAGCCCTCCCTCGCTCGCTGCTCACGGCTCCTGCCAGTCGCCGTTCGCTCACTCCGAGGCGCTCCGCGCCTCGCTGCGCTCGCTTCGGTCGCCCTTGGTGATTCTTCCGAAAATCGCTCCGCGATTTTCGGCGTCTCGGGAGAGCTACGCTCTCCCCGCGACCACCAGGCTACCGGCTGACGAAGCTTGCACCAAGATACCGGGTGCTCAATCTGCCACAAGGATGCCGGGAAATCACTCCTCGTCGGCGAGATAGTCCTCCTGCACCGCGACGACGTCGGCGGAGTCCTCGCACTCGCTGTACCGCCGGAGCGGCTCCTCGTTGAGTTCGAGGAACGTGTGCCCCCACGTGAACTTCGAGAGGATGCGCTCGGCGTGCTCGCGCTCGCCGAGGATGCACAGCCCGGCGGCGAACGCCTCCACGGTGTTGAGCTGGAACGGCTGCCCGTAGTTCACGGGGTTGGCGGCGACGAGGAACGGGAGCGCGCGGTGCTCGCCGTCGATTTCGAACATCGCTTCGCCGGCGGTCTCCCACGAGCAGTCCAGCGCCACCAGTCGCCCGTGGTCGGCGTCCGCGGGCGACAGCGCGGTGTCGGCGTGCGGGTTCAGGACGACGCCGTACGGCGTCGCGCGCGCCGTCTCGTGGAGGGCGGCCTCGTCGAAGCGCGCGAGCTTGCGCGCCGTGCACTTCTTCGGGTCGTCGTCGCCCTCGTACCGGACGTGCAGGTCCACACCTCGTGTAGTCCGTCACGGAGGAAAAACACCCCGTTCGCCGGGTGGTGGCCGTGCGTCGCTCCACCGGTTTCTTGTCCGGGCGAACCCACCACCCAGTATGGACGACGCTTCGCTCGCACGGGCCTACTACGACGCCATCGACGACGGGGACTACGACGCCCTCCGTGGAGTGCTCGCGCCCGACTTCGAGCACGTCCGCCCGGACATGACGCTCTCGGGGCGCGAGGAGTTTGTCGCGTTCATGCGCGACGACCGGCCGCGAACCGACACCCGCCACGTCGTCGACGCGGTGTACGACGGCGCCGAGGGCGTCGCGGTTCACGGGCGCTTGCTCGCCGTCGACGACGACCGCGAACTGTTCGCGTTCGTGGACGCCTTCGACACCGCCGCCGACGAAATTCTTGGACTGACGACTTACGCCGGCGCTATCGACTCGACGGCGGGCAGCACCTCGTCCTCGTAGAACTCGAAGAACTCCGACTGATTCGGGCCGACCTGATGGACGTACACGCGGTCGTAGCCCGCGTCGACGGCGTTCTCGATGGCCGCGACGTGGTCCTCGGGGTCGGGACTGGTGACGAGCCCGGACTCGGCGATGTCCTCCCTGGTGACCATCTCGCAGGCCTGCTCGAAGTGCGCGGTCGTCGGCAGCTGGGAGGCGAGTTCGCCCGGAAGCGCGGTGTTGGGCCACCACTCGTAGGCCGTCTCGATTGCTTCTTCCTCGGCTTCGGCGTAACAGACGCTCAACTGCGTGTACCGAGGGCCCTCGCCGCCGTACTCCGCCCACGTCTGGACGGTGTCCTGCGGGCCAACCGACCAGAAGCCGTCCCCGATTTCGGCCGCGGTCTCGGCCGCTGATGGGCCGTACGCGGAGACGATAATCGGCGGCGTCTCTTCGGGGCGCGTGAACAGCCGCGCGTTCTGGACGGAGTAGTGTTTGCCGTGGTGGCTCTGCTGGCCGCCCGCCCAGAGTTTGCGGATGATTTCGACGGCTTCTTCGAGCATTTCGAGGCGGACCGCGTGCTCGGGCCAGTGCTCGCCCACAATATGCTCGTTGAGCAGTTCGCCCGTGCCGACGCCGAGGAAGAACCGGCCGTCGAGCATCGACGCCACCGACGCCGACGCCTGCGCGACGATGGCGGGGTGGTAGCGCATGATTGGACAGACGACGCCGATGCCCACCGGGATGTCGTCGGTGGCGTGCGCGACGCCGCCGAGCGTCGACCAGACGAAGCCGCTCTCGCCCTGCTGGCTCACCCACGGGTGGAAGTGGTCCGAAATCGAGAGGAAGTCGAACCCCACGGCCTCCGCGCGGGCGGCGTTCTCGACGAGGTCGTTGGGCTCGTGCTCCTCGCTGGAGAGCGTGTAGCCGAGCGCCACCATTCACCCACACCTCCGCGTGCTCGCGCTCATACGGGGTGGGTCGCAGCGAACGAGGAAAAGCCTACTCGCCGACCTACTCGCGTTCGCCCGCGCCGAGGGCACTCTCGCCGACTTTCTCCGAGCCTTCGACGACTTCCTGGCCGTTCATGTACGGCTGGAGCGCTTCGGGCACGTCGACGGTGCCGTCGTCGTTCTGATAGTACTCCAGAATCGCGACGAGCACGCGCGGCACCGCCAGCCCCGAGCCGTTCAGCGTGTGGAGGTGCTCCGCGCTCTCGTGGCGCTCGGGGCGGTACTGGATGCCCGCGCGTCGCGCCTGGAAGTCCTCGAAGTTCGACACCGACGAGACTTCGAGCCAGCGCCCGCCCTCCGCCGGACCCTCTTCCATGTCGTCGCCGGGCGCCCACACCTCGATGTCGTACTTCTTCGCCTGCGTGAACCCGAGGTCGCCCGTGCACATCTCCAGAATCCGGTAGGGGAGCTCGAGGCGCCGGAGGACCTCCTCGGCCTCGTCGACGAGTCCGTCGAAGCGCTCGTAGCTCTCCTCGGGTTCGACGAAGTTCACCATCTCCACTTTGTTGAACTGGTGGACGCGCACGATGCCGCGGGTCTCGGTGCCGTGCTCGCCGGCCTCCCGCCGGAAATTCGGCGAGTACGCCTGGTGCTTGAGGGGGAGATCGTCGCTGAGCAGAATCTCGTCGCGGTACATGTTCGTCACCGGGACCTCCGCAGTCGGCAGCAGCCAGAGGTCGTCGTCGTCGTAGTCGGCGTCGTTGACGTCGCCGATGCGGTAGGCGTCCTCGACGAACTTCGGGAACTGGCCGGTCCCCTCCATCGACTTCGAGTTCACGGGAATCGGCGGGAAGACGTCCTCGTAGCCCTGCTCGCGGTGGACGTCGAGCATGAACTGGACGAGCGCATGCTCGAGGCGGGCACCCGCACCCTTCGCGAAGTAGAAGCCGCCGCCCGAGACCTTCGCGCCGCGCTCGAAGTCCAGGATGTCCAGTTCCTCGCCGAGGTCGTAATGCGGCGTGACCTCGTCGGGGAGCTCGCGCAGGCCATCGAAGCCCTCGCGGCGGCGTTCGACGTTGTCGGACTCGTCCGCGCCGACCGGCACGTCCTCGTGGGGGACCATCGGGAGCGTGAGCAGCTTGCGCTCCAATTCGGCTTCGAGTTCGTCCGCGCGCGCCTCGATTTCCTCGAGTTCGTCCTTGAGCTCCTGCGAGCGCTCGATGGCTTCCTGGGCTTCCGCCTCTTTGCCCTCCTGCTTGAGTTCGCCGATTTTCGAGGAGACCTCGTTGCGCTCGTGGCGGAGTTCGTCGCCGCGGGCCTTGAGGTCGCGCCACTCCTCGTCGACTTCCAGAATCCGGTCGAGGTCCGCGTCCACGCCCTTCTTCCGCAGGGCCTCGCGGACCTCCTCGGGGTGTTCGCGGACGTACTGTCTGCTCAGCATTTGCCGGAGTTTGCGGGGGCGCCGGCAAGAACGTATCGCATCCTCGGCAGCCGCTCACACGCCCGCGACGGCGCGACACCCAGAATATATACTTCCTCGAACCGCGTACGCCGCGACACATGGACCTCCTGTTGGTGGCTGTCGCGGCCGCGGCGTTCGTCGGCTTCAACGTCGGCGGGTCGTCGACGGGCGTCGCGTGGGGGCCGTCGGTGGGCGCGGGCGTCACGAAGAAGACGACCGCGGCGGCGCTGATGACGGTGTTCGTCCTGCTGGGCGGCTGGACGGTCGGCCGGAACGTCGTCGAGACGCTGGGCAGCGGCGTCGTCGCGCCGACCGCGTTCACCGTCGAAGCGAGCATCGTCGTGCTCGTGTTCATCGGGCTCGGGATGGTGGTCGCGAACCTCTACGGCGTCCCCGTCTCGACGTCGATGACGGCGGTCGGCGCCATCGCGGGCCTCGGCCTCGCGACGCACACGCTGGACTGGGCGGTGCTCGGCGAAATCGTCGTCTGGTGGATTATCGCGCCCGTCGCCGGATTCTGGTGTGGCGCGGTCGTCGGCCGCTACCTCTACGTCCACCTGGACCGCGTCGTCGAAATCGAGCAGTCCGACGGCCCACTGGTCACGCTCGATAGGTCGTCGCTCGTCCCCACGCCCGCGCTCGGCCCCGGAACGACACTCCGGGAGTTCGTCAGCACCGCGCTCGTCGTCGTCGTCGCGTGCTACATGTCCTTCTCGGCGGGCGCGAGCAACGTCGCGAACGCAGTCGCGCCGCTGGTCGGTGGCGGGCTCCTTGACCCCGGGCCGGCGGTCGTGCTCGCGGCGGCGGCCATCGGTCTCGGCGCGTTCACCATCGCGCGCCGCACGATGGCGTCGGTCGGGAGCGAACTCACGGACCTCCCGCTGCTGGCCGCGATGGTCGTGACGGTGGTCGCGGCGACGATTACGACCGCCGCGTCGTGGCTCGGTATCCCCATCAGCCGCGCGCTCTCGACGGTGATGACTATCGTCGGGCTCGGCGGGGGGCGTGCGTCGCGGACGGCGACGGCGGCGGAACTCGCGCGCGGCGACATCCACGCCGAGGTGACCGTGGCAGCGGCCAGCGTGGAAGTCGACCCCGTCGCCGAAATCGGCGACGCGCGCGACGACGACCTGCAGGACGCGGCGGCGCTGTTCGACGCGTCGACGGTCGCGCGGTTCGTCTCCTTCTGGATTCTCGGGCCGAGCGTCGCGACCGTCCTCTCCTACCTGGCGTTCCGCGTGCTCCCCGTGGCGGGGACGCCCTGACTCAGCCCCGCACCTCGTTCCACGAGATGGTGTCGCCGTCGACGGTGACTTCGACGCGCGTGAGGTCGGTGTCCGCCGCACCGTTGACATCGCGCTCGCCGACGCGGTCGCCGTCCACGTAGACGACGAGGTGGTAGGCGATTTCGCCGTCCACGGGCGCGTACAGCGTGCCGACGTCCGAACTGCTCCCCGGTGACACCGACGCCGAGCCCGCGTCCGGGACGCCCTCGACGCGTACGGTGTGAATCTGGACGCCGTCGTTGACGACGCGAACGACCGGCCCGCTGTCGGTCGTCGGCACTTCTTCGGCGGTCGGTTCCGCGGTCGTTCGGCTCGTCGTCCCGCCGTCCTGCCGGGTCGTGGTCGGCGACGACGGGGAGCCCGAGCAGCCGGCCAGCGCTGCGAGGCCACCCGTTACGACGGCGAGTGTGTGACGCCGTGACGTGGGCATGTCTGTTTCGACGGCGTAGCCGCGCATAAGCGTTCCTGCACGCGAAATCTTTTGCGTGCGGCCACCCCACTCCCGGTATGGCACCCGGCGACGTCTTCGACGTCGAACAGTGTACTGACATCTCGTACGTCGACACCGGCATGTACGACACGGCCGAGTACGGCTCCGTCTACGTCGTCGACGCCGACCAGCCGGCAATCGTCGACACCGGCATCGGCACGAACTACGAACGCATCCTCGCCGCGCTCGACGAGTGCGGCATCGCGCCCGCGGACCTCGAAGCGATTCTGGTCACGCACGTCCACCTCGACCACGCGGGCGGCGCGGGCTTCCTCGCCGAGGAGTGCCCGAACGCTGATGTCTACGTCCACGAACTCGGCGCGCGCCACCTCGTGGACCCCTCGCGGCTCGTGGCGGGCACCAAGGAAGCAGTGGGCGACCAGTGGCAGTACTACGTCGAACCCGAACCCGTTCCCGAGGACCGCATCGTCGAACTGGAAGACGGCGACACCGTCGACCTCGGGAGCCGGGAACTGACCGCACATCATGCGCCCGGGCACGCCCCCCACCAGGTCGTCTTTGAGGACCACGCCGACGACGCCGTCTTCACTGCCGACGCCGCCGGTATCTGGATTCCCGAGCAGGACCGCGTCCGGGAGACGAGCCCGCCGCCGAACTTCGACCTCGAACAGTGCATCACCGACGCCGAACTGATTCGGCGCCTCGACCCCGATGTCCTGTTGTACGCGCACTTCGGCCCGGGCCCGGACGACGTGGACGCGGTCCTCCGCCAGTACGAGCAAGTACTGCGAGAGTGGGTGGAGACCGTCGAACGGGAGGTCGTCGAGCGCGGCAGCGAGGAGGCGGCCATCGACCACCTCGCCAGCACCAACGAGGTCTGGCAGGTCTGGGGCGACCACAAGGCCCGCGCGGAAACTGCAATGAACGTTCGTGGCGTTCTCCACTACCTTAAGACCCGGGAGACCCACTAAGCGATATGAACTTCCGCGACGCGGAACGCGACTACGAGGACGAGGTCACTGGCCAGACCACCCTTGCCCGCATGTTCGAGGACGCCGCGGCGCGACACGCGGACCGCCCCGCACAGGGCTACAAGGGCGGTGTCTACGACCGCACGCTCACGCCGGCTGTGCTCCCGCCCGCGCCCGACGGCGAGTTCGAGGACGTCACGTACGGCGAGATGCGGGATATCGTCCGCAACCTCGCGGCCGGATTCCGTGACCTCGGCGTGGAAGCCGGCGACCGCGTCGGCATCTTCGCGCACACCCGCATGGAGTGGGCGCAGAGCGACTTCGGCATTCTCGCCGCCGGCGGCGCCGTCACCACCGTCTACCCGAGTTCCAGCCCGCGGCAAGTGAAACACCTCCTCGGCGACAGCGGCGCGGTCGGCGTCGTCGTCGAGGGCGAGGCCGAACTCGAACGCCTCCGCGATGTCGAGGGCGACCTCGACGTCGAGTTCGTCGTCACGATGGACCGCGTCGCCGACGACGACGCCATCGCGCTCTCGGAGGTCTACGAGCGCGGCCAGGCCGTATTCGACCGCGACACCTACGAGGAGTGGGTCGACGGAGCCGACTACGACGACCTCGCGAGCCTCATCTACACGTCCGGCACCACCGGCCAGCCGAAGGGCGTCGCGCTCACCCACGCGAACTTCCGGGAGAACGTCACCCAGTGCCGGAAGCGCTTCGGTCCACGCCCCGACAAGGCCGACCTCCCCGCCATCACGGCGGAGACCCGGGTCGTGTCGTTCCTCCCGCTGGCGCACGTCCTCGAACGGCTCGCCGGCCACTTCCTGCTGTTCGCCTCCGGCGCGCACGTCTGTTACGCCGAATCCCCGGACACGCTCCGCGAGGACTTCGCGCTCTGCGAGCCCACCGTCGGCACCAGCGTCCCCCGCGTCTACGAGAAGATTTTCGATGCCGTCCGCGAACAGGCCGCCGAATCCCCGACCAAAGCGCGCATCTTCGAGTGGGTGACCGGGGTCGGCCGCGACTACTACGAGACCGACGACCCCGGGCTGGCGTTGCGCGCGAAACACGCCGTCGCGGACAAACTCGTCTTCGAGCAGGTGCGGGACGCGCTCGGCGGGAACATCGACTTCTTCATCTCCGGCGGCGGCTCGCTGTCCCCGGAGTTGTGCGCGCTCTACCACGGCATGGGCCTCCCGATTCTGGAGGGGTACGGCCTCACTGAGACCAGCCCCGTGCTCTGCGTGAATCCGCCGGAGGACCCCAAGCCCGGGACTATCGGCCCGCCGCTCGCAGACACCGAGCTCCGCGTCGACGAGACCATCGCCAGCCCCGAGCAGCGCGACGAAAGCGACGGCGAGGTCGGCGAACTGCTCGTACGCGGCCCGCAGGTCTTCGACGGCTACTGGGGGCTCGACGACGCCACCGAGCAGGCGTTCACGGAAATCGAGGGCCGGGAGTGGTTCCGCACCGGCGACGTCGTCGAACTCCGGGACGACGGCTACGTCACGTTCCTCGAACGTGCGAAACAGATTCTCACGCTATCGACGGGGAAGAACGTCGCTCCCGGCCCCATCGAGGACGCGTTCGCCGCGAGCCCGCTGGTCGAACAGGCGATGGTCGTCGGCGACAACCGGAAGTTCGTCTCCGCGGTCATCGTCCCGAACTTCGACAGCCTCCGGACGTGGGCGGACAGCGAGGGCGTCGACCTCCCCGACGACAAGGCCGCCATCTGCCGGGACGACCGCGTCGAAGCCCGCATCCAGCGGGAGGTCGACGCCGTCAACGAGAACTTCGAGGAGTACGAGCAAATCAAGCGCTTCCGCCTCGTTCCCACGGAGTTCACCGAGGCCAACGACCTGCTCACGCCGACGATGAAGAAAAAGCGCCGCAACATCCTGGAGGCGTTCGCGGACGAAATCGGCGACATCTACGCCGACGAGTGAGCCCCCGGCGGCGACGCGTGGCGGCCTCGTTCGGCCTACTCGTCGGCGTGGACGCGCCACGTGAACAGGCTCTCGAAGACGTAGTTCACGAGCATCGCCACGCCGATGGCGCCGCCCTTCACGACGACCAGCCAGAGGTCCACGCCAGCCACCGAGAGGTCGACGGCGACGTTGTAGAACACCGCGACGAACAGCACGTACTGCAGCGTCGACCCGCCCGCGCGGACGACGTGCGAACGCACGAGTCGCCGGCCAACCGAACGTAGGTCGGTCGCGCCGTGGCTCGCGAACGTCCAGCGCTCGTTGACCACGAACATCACGAGAATCGCCGTCTCGATGCTGACGACGTTCGCGACGGCCGCGGGCAGCCCCGCGAGCTCGGTCAACAGGACGAGCGTCGTGACGTCGAAGACGGCGCCGATGGCGCCGACGGAGACGAACTGCCCGAACCGCACCGTCGAGACGAGGGCCGCGAGCCGCTCGGGGAGCGCCTCCCGCAGGCGGTCGGCACGGCTCATCGGTGTCGCTCCACGAGCGCGGCGGGCTCGTCGCGGCGCGCCGCGATGGCTTCGTGTAGCGGGCTGTTCCGCAGCAGCTTCGACCGGTGGCGGGACGCCAGCAGCGCGCGGAACAGCGCGATTGACGTCTCCACCGGCGACACCGTCGACCCGGGCTGGTCCTCCCACTCGATTGGGACTTCCCGCACGCGGAGGTCGAGCGCGCCCGCCATCGCGACGAGTTCGACGTCCCACGCGAACCCGGGCTCGTAGAGGTGGTCTCGTACCTGCGCCCAGCCCTCGCTGGTGATGGCTTTCGCGCCGCACTGGTAGTCGTAGAGGTCGACGTCGAGCAGCCGGCGCGCCAGCCACGCGAACGCGTCGCCGAGGAACCGGCGCGCGAACGTCTGGTGGCTGGCGACGGTCGCGGCGGGGTGGCGACGCGACCCCACCGCGAGGTCGGCGTCGCCGTCGCGGACGGGTGCGAGCACCTTCGCTAGCGACGGCGCGGGCGTCGCGCCGTCGGCGTCCGCGAACGCGAGCACGTCCGTCTCCAACGTCTCGAACCCCGCGGTGATGGCGGCCCCTTTGCCGCGGCGCTCGGCCGCGTCGTTGACGGTTGCTCCGGCTTCACGAATCGCGGCGGCCGTCTCCGCGGTGCCCGCGTCGAGTTCCACGTGCAGGCGCTCGGGCTGGAGAGTCTCCTGGAGGGTTTGGAGGTACGCCACGAGCACCTCGACGTTCGGGTCGTAGGCGGGGACGACGATGCCGACGGAACGCATTGGGTCGAGAGAATCGAGGCAACGGTATCAATTTCGTGGTATCGACGCAGGCGTCACACCTGCACAGTGAACGACGCGCTCCGCGCGCCGATGCAAACTATTTCCGCTCGAACGTGATGGCCGCGCCCTGGCCGAAGCCGACGCAGAGCGTCGCCAGCCCCTTCTCGGCGTCGCGCTTGTTCATCTCGTGAATCAGCGTGACGGGGAGCCGGGCGCCGCTGGCGCCCAGCGGGTGGCCGATGGCGATGGCGCCGCCGTTGACGTTGAACTTCTCGTTGTCGACGCCGAGTTCGTCGCGGGCGTAGACAGTCTGGGACGCGAACGCCTCGTTGAGCTCCACGAGGTCGAAGTCGTCGACGTTCTCGCCGGTGCGCTCCAGGAGTTCCTGGGTGGCGGGGACGGGGCCGATACCCATGACGCGGGGGTCGACGCCGGTGACGTTGTGGTCGCCGACGTACGCGAGCACGTCGAGGTCGTGGTCCTCGGCGAACTGCTCGCTGGTGACCAGCGTCGCGGCTGCGCCGTCCGAAATCTGACTGGCGTTGCCGGGCGTCACCGTGCCGTCGCCCTTGAACACGGTCGGGAGCTGGCTGAGGGCTTCGAGGGAGGTGTCGCGGCGGATGCCCTCGTCCTCCTCGACGAGCCCCTCCGCCGTCTCGATGGGGACGATTTCGTCGTCGAAGCGCCCGGAGTCGGTGGCCTCGGCGGCGCGCTGCTGGCTCTGGAGCGCGTACTCGTCCTGCTGCTCGCGGCTGATGTCGTGGCGCTCGGCGACCTCCTCGGCGGTCATCCCCATCTGGAGTTCGGGGACGTTGTAATGCTCGGCGAGTTCGGGGTGGAGGTACTGGTAGGAGTCGCCGTCCATCGGCACGCGGGACATGTTCTCGACGCCCCCTGCGATGATGGCCTGGCGCTGGCCCGCACTGATGGAGTCCGCCGCGCGCATGATGGCTTCCATCGAGGACGCACACCAGCGGTTCACGGTCGCCGCGGGCACGTCCTCGCCCAATTCGGAGAGGAGCGCGATGACGCGCGCGACGTTGTTGTCCTGTTCTTTGCGCTGCTGGGCGACGCCCCACTGGAGGTCGTCGATGTCGTCGCTCGTCAGGTCGTGCTCGTCGAGGATGTGGTCGATGAGTGGAACCGAGAGGTCCTCGCTGCGCGTGTCCGCGAACACGCCGTCCTCCTTGCCCTGCGGGGTTCGGTAGGCCGCCGCGATGACCGGGGTGGTGTCGCTTGCCATACTGCTACTGACGCGCGACGGACCATAAACCTCCGACAACGCGTCGCGCGGTGCTCGCGGTTTACCGCGCTGGTTTTGACGCGACGACGAAGTTTAATTCTCGACCGTGTAGATTTTGGGGGTGTGACTTCCGAGGGCACCCACCCGACGTGGTCGGCGCAGGAACTCGACGTCGAGCGGCCGGACGTCGCCGAGTACCGCGAGCTGGCAGGCGACCTCCGCTCGCGCGTGGACGGTCGGGTCGCGTTCGACGAATACGCCCGCGTCCTGTACGCGACGGACGGCAGCATCTACGGCGCCCAGCCCGCGGGCGTCGTGTTCCCGACGGACGTCGCGGACGTACGGGCGGCCGTCGAGGTGGCGACCGACCACGGCGTGCCGATTCTCCCGCGCGGCACAGGGTCGTCGCTCGCGGGGCAGACGGTCGGCCCGGGCTGCGTCGTCCTCGACGTCTCCCGGCACATGGACGACGTGCTGGACGTGGACCCGGACGCGAAGCGGGTACGCGTCCAGCCCGGCGTCGTGCAGGACGACCTCGACGACCGCCTCGCCGAGCACGGCCTGAAGTTCGCGCCCGACCCCGCGTCCTCGAACCGTGCGACCGTCGGCGGCGGCATCGGGAACAACTCCACGGGCGCGCACTCCGTGCGCTACGGCATCACCGACGCCCACACCGAGGCCGTCACCGCAGTCCTCTCGGACGGCTCGGTCATCGAGGCCCGCGAGGTCGTCCTCGACTCCCCGGAGTGGGAGGATATCGTGGCGGGCGACGACCGCGAGGCCGACCTCTACCGGACGGTCCGCGCGCTCGTTGAGGAACACGCCGACGAAATCGAGGCGCGCTACCCGGACCTCAAGCGCCGCGTCTCCGGCTACAATCTCGACCGCGTCGTCTACGAGAACGACGAGGGTGAGCGCGTGCTGAACCTCGCGAAACTGTTCGTCGGCGCGGAGGGCACGCTCGGCGTCGTCGTCGAAGCCGAGCTGTCGCTCGTGACTGTCCCCGAGGAGACGGCGCTGGCGCTGTACTGCTTCGAGGACCTCACGGACGCGATGCGGATGGTTCCCGTGGCGCTGGAGTACGACGTCAGCGCGGTCGAACTGATGGACGACGAGGTGTTCCGGCTGGCCGCGGAATCCGACGGTTACGCGGAGTACGTCGCGCCGATTCCCGACGGCGCCGAGGCCGCGCTGATGCTAGAGTTCGACTCCGAACTCCACGACGACTTCGAGGCCGCCGTCGCCGCGACGAACGAGCGCTTCCTCGACGAGGGGCCCGCGTTCGACGTTCTGGAGGCGTACACGGAGTCCGCGCAGGACGACCTCTGGAAACTCCGGAAGGCCGCGATTCCGCTGCTGATGTCGCTACCCGGCGACCCGAAGCCGTACCCGTTCATCGAGGACGCGACGGTTCCACCCGAAGACCTCGCGGAGTACGTCGAGCAGTTCGAGGCGATTCTCGACGACCACGACACCTCAGCGGCGTACTTCGCGCACGCCGGCTCCGGCACCCTGCACATCCGGCCGATTCTGAACCTCAAGGAGGAAGCCGGCGTCGAGGCGATGCACTCCATCACGGCGGCCGTCACCGACCTCGTGCTCGACCACCACGGCTCGTTCTCCGGCGAGCACGGCGACGGCATGGCGCGCACCGAGTTCACGCCGAAGATGTACGGTGACGACCTCTGGCAGGCGTTCAAGGAACTGAAGACGGCGTTCGACCCCGAGTGGTGGCTGCACCCCGGGAACGTCGTCTACCGCGACAGCGCCGCCGACGTCGGCCCGGACTCCGAGCGCGGCGTCGGCGCGGACAACCGGGAGCACCTCCGGTACGGCCCCGACTACCAGTCCGTCGAACCGCAGACCGAACTCGACTTCGCCGAGGAGGGCGGCTTCGCCGAGCTCGTGGAGCGCTGCAACGGCTGCGGCACCTGTCGACAGATTGACTCGGACGTGATGTGCCCGACCTACCGCGCGTCCGAGGAGGAGGTCCAGACGACCCGCGGTCGCGCGAACATGCTCCGCGCGGCCCTCAGCGGCGACCTCCCCGAGGACGAGCTCCACTCCGAGCGCTTCCAGTCGGAGGTGCTGGATCTCTGCGTCGGCTGCAAGGGCTGTAAGAGCGACTGCCCCACGGGCGTCGACATGGCGAAGCTCAAGGCCGAGACCAAGCACCGCCACCCCGAGGAGGCGGGTGCGACGCTGCGCGAGCGCCTGTTCGCGGACATCGACGCGGCCTCGAAGCTCGGCTCCGCGCTCGCACCGCTCTCGAACTGGGCGACCGAACTTCCCGGCGCGAGAACACTCCTCCAGTCCGTCTTCGGTATCGCGCCCGAGCGCGAACTCCCGCCGTTCCGCCGCGAGACGCTCCGCGACTGGTTCGAGAGCCGCGGCGGGGCCGCCGTCTCCGTCGCCGACGCCGACCGCCGCGTGCTCCTGTTCCCGGACACGTACACGAACTACTCGTACCCGGCTGCGGGGAAGGCCGCCGTTCGCACACTCGAAGCCGCGGGCGTCCACGTCGCGATTCCCGACGACGCCGCTCCCTCCGGCCGCGCGGCGTTCTCCGCCGGGATGCTCGATAAGGCCGGCGAGCGAGCGCGCGCCAACGTCGACCAGTTCGCGCCGCGCATCACTGACGGCTGGGATGTCGTCTTCGTCGAGCCCTCGGACGCCGTGATGTTCCAAGACGAGTACTTGGACCTGCTCGATGACGCGGCCCGCGCCGCTGACGGCGGCTCACCCGCGCCCGTCGAACGCGTCGCCGACAGCGCCTACGGCGTCTGCGAGTACCTCGACGCCTTCCGCCTCGACGAGACCCTCCCTGTCTCCGACCGCTCGCCGGGTGCCGCCGGCGCGCTCAGCTACCACGGCCACTGCAACCAGAAAGCCACCAACAAGGACCACCACGCGGTCGGCGTCCTCCGGCGCGTCGGCTACGCCGTCGACCCCCTCGACACCACCTGCTGCGGGATGGCCGGGAGCTTCGGCTACCACGACGAACACTACGACCTCTCGCAGGCTATCGGTAGCCGGCTGTTCGAACAAGTCGACGAGAGCCCCGCCGACCGCGTCGTCGCCCCCGGTGGCTCCTGTCGCTCCCAACTCGGCGACCGCGACGCCGCCGACGACATTCCACCGCATCCCATCGAAGCTATCGCCGAACAGCTGGACGGCGGCTGACTCTCTCGTTCGCGTTTTCGGGACCGCCGCTATGCGGCGCTCCCCGCCTTCCGGAAAGCGTTTATCGACCCCGTCGCAATCGCGTGGTATGTCTCGGTCCAGTGACGAGCGGACGTCGCGGCGCCGCGTCGCTGCCGCGCTCGTCGCCGGCGCCGCCCTCGCCCTCCTCGCGCGGCTCTGGAATCTCGGCTGGCGGGTCGCCCACCAGGACGAAGCCCGGGTCGCCGACTGGATTCTCCACTACATGGAGGTCGGCGCGTGGACGTACCGCCCTATCATCCACGGGCCGTTCCTTCCGCACGTCAACGCCCTCATATTCGACCTGCTCGGGCCGTCGGAGTTCACGATGCGGCTGGTCGTCGCGGTCGCCGGCGCGCTGCTCGTGGTGACGCCGTGGCTGCTGCGCGAACGGCTCTCGCAGCCCGAGCTCGTCGCGACGAGTCTGTTCTTCGCCGCCAACCCGGTGTTGCTGTACTACTCGCGGTTCATGCGCAACGACCTGCTGCTGGCGGCGTTCATGTTCACCGCGTTCGGGCTGTTCGTCCGCGCGCTCGACACGAGGAAGGCGCGCTACCTCTACGCCGCGGCGCTCCCGTTCGCGCTCGCGTTCACGACCAAGGAGAACGCGCTCCTCTACCCGGTCTGCTGGCTGGGGGCGCTCGCGCTCGTCCTCGACGGCCGGCTCGTGCTCGCGAAAGCCGACGACGAGACATCGCGCTGGGCGGTCGCGCGGTCCCACGTCCGGCGCGCCGCGCGCGCCGCGTGGCAGTACAAACTCCACCTCGGCGCCGCGTTCGCGGAGGGCGCGGTCGTCCTCGTGGCGTTCTACGCGCCCAAACCCGGTCTCTACGAGGCGTTCCGCGACCCCGCGCTGCTGCCGGGTGTGCTCCGCGAGGCGACGCTCGGGTCGTGGAACGAGTTCATGGGCCTGTGGGGGTCGACGGGGATGCAGGAGCACTCCTACGTCGCGTTCCTGAAACACGACCTCACCGTGCTCGGTGTCGGCGCGACCGCGCTCGTCGTGTTCGCCGTGCTCGGCTTCCTCTACGAGCGGTACGCCACGGTAGAGCCGCGGCCGGTCGTCGAAGTCTGCTTCTACTGGGGACTGTTCTCGGTGTTCGGCTACCCCGCGGTCGCGGACATCTCCGCTGCGTGGACGATGATTAACGCCATCGTGCCGCTGGCGGTGCCCGCTGGTGTCGGCGTCGCGCTCGTCTACGAGCGCGGCCGTGCGGCAGCCGCGTCGGGGAACACCGCCGGCGCTCGTGCCGTCGCGCTCGCGCTGCTCGTCGCCGCCGCTGGCACGGGCGCGGTCGCCGCGCCGACGACGTACGCGAACCCGCAGGGGCCAGACAACACGCTCGTCCAGTACGCCCAGCCCGCCGGCGAGATGCAGCCGACGCTGCAGGAGATTCGCGAGCTTTCCGCGAGCAACGACGGTGTCGACGTAATGTTCTACGGCGACGAGTTCCACCACCCCGACGACCTCACCGAGAAACCCAGATTGAACATCACCACGGGCGCGCCGGAGGGCTGGTTCGAGCGCCTGCCGTTGCCGTGGTACTTCGACCGCTACGACGCGAACGTCTCCAGCACGCTCCACAACGAGACGGTGCTCGAACACAGCCCGCCCGTCGTTGTCGCTCTCGACGACGAGGACGGCGCCCTCGAAGGTTCCCTCACCGAACGCGGCTACACCCGCACCGTCCACCAGGGCTACCAGCACAGCCGCCCGGTCGTGTTCTACGTCCGCGCGAACGCGACGGCCTGACGGGAGCGGGACGGACGACGAACGCAGTGAGTCTTCCGGGCTTTCGAGGGGTCTCCGACGCAACCAACGCTAACCACTCCGGTACTGTTCTCCTTGTCGGACGACTGCGACGCGCTTATGCGCCCCGAGATGGTAGGTCAGTGGTAGTGACTGAGGCGCTCGACGTCGTCGAATTCCTGTTGTCGGCTCGCATCTACGACAAGCACCGGGAGCTCGACGAGAACGACCTGCCGCCCGCGTACCGTACCGTGCTCTGGGGGGACGACGGCGTCCCCCGGCCGCCACAGACCACGGAGACAGCCGTCAGCGAGGGCTCCGGCGTGGACGAGCCCTGGGAAGCCATCTCCGGGCTGATGTTCACGGACCGGGACACGTTCGCGGGGAGCATGAGCCTCGTGGACGACGAGATGGCCGTCGACTGGTTCGTCGACAACGCCGACGCCGAGCGCGTCCGCGAGAACCCCGTGCTGGCGTACGCCGTCGGCGACGAGTTCGACGTGGACTACGAGGCCGCTCGCGAGGACAACCGGCCCGTGCAGGCCGACCCGCAGTGGATCGACGGCCTGCTCTCGGAGTACTTCGACGAGGACGACGAAGAGATGCTGGACCTCGTGGAGGTGCGTTCGCCCGCGGAAATCGACGTAACTCTCGACGACATCGTGCTCACCGAGGAGCAGGAGAACGAGATCACGAAGGTCGCGAAGGCCATCGAGCACCGCGACTACCTCGCGACCATCGGCCTCAGCGAAATCGGAAAGCTGCTGTTCGTCGGCCCGCCCGGAACCGGGAAGACGTCGACGGCACGGGGGCTCGCCCACCAACTGGACCTGCCGTTCGTGGAGGTGAAGCTCTCGATGATTACGAGTCAGTACCTCGGCGAGACGGCGAAGAACGTCGAGAAGGTCTTCGAGGTGGCCAAGCGGCTCTCGCCGTGCATCCTCTTCATGGACGAGTTCGACTTCGTCGCCACCACGCGGACGGGCGACGAGCACAACGCCATCAAGCGCGCGGTGAACACGCTCCTGAAGAGCATCGACGAGGTGAGCCTCGTCAACGACGACGTGTTGCTCATCGGCGCGACCAACCACCCCGACGAACTCGACGCGGCGGCGTGGCGGCGCTTCGACGAGATTCTGTCGGTCCCGCGCCCCGACGAGGGGATGCGCGCCGAGATTCTTGAGGTCGGCACCCGCGAGCTCGCGGTCGCCGACTTCGACGCCGAGGAGCTCGCCGCTGAGACCGAGGGCCTGACGGGGAGCGACCTCCGGCTCGTGCTCCGGGAAGCCGTCCTCGACGCGCTCATGGAGGACCGCCGGACGCTCACGCAGGACGACCTCGTGGCCGCCGTCTCGGACTTCGAGGACCGCGACCACCTCCGCAACCTCGACACCCTCGAGGAAGCCATCGACGACCCCGACGAGGACGCTGCGCACGCTGGCCACGACCACGCATGAGGGTCACGCTGCTCGGCACGGGTGACACCACGGGCACGCCGACGCCCGAGTGTGACTGCGAGACGTGCCAGGCAGCCCGCGACCGCGGCGTCGAACGCACGCGGTTCGCCGTCCACGTCGAGGACGAAGCCACCGGCGACGCGCTCCTCCTCGACTTCAGCCCCGACTTCCGCACGCAGTTTCTCCGCGAAGAAGTCTCCCTGCCGGACGCCGGCGTCGTCTCCCACATCCACTTCGACCACTTGGACGGCCTCGGGAACTCCTACCGGCTGTTCGACGAGCTTCCCGTGTACGCCGCCGACGAGACCGACCCGAAAACCGGCGAGAGCGTCGCCGAAACCGTCGCCCGAAAGTACGACTACCTCGACAACGTGGACCCGCGAGCGGTCTCGCCGTACGAGTCCTTCGAGGCCGCGGGCTTCGACGTGACGCTCGTGCCCGTCGACCACCCGCCGCTGTTGTGCTACGGCGTGGTCGTCGAACGCGACGGTGACAAGCTCGCACTCTCCGGGGATACGACGTACGACATCCCCGACGCGTCGCTGGCCGCGATGCGGGACCCGGACCTCCTGCTCGCGGACGGCATCGTCCCCGCCCACCTCGCCGACCACCATCCCGTCGGCGGCCGCCACGAGGACGGCGACGGCGTGCCACGGACGTTCGGCACGAAACACATGACGAAGGAGGGCGCGCTCGCACTCGGCGACGACCTGGACGCCGACGAGATGCGCGTCGTCCACGTCTCCCACTTCTACCCTGCGGATGAGGCCTTCGACGACGCGCTCGCCGTCGACGGCGAGACGTTCACGCTCTGAGCCAGCGGGTCAGTCGGATGCCTCGCAGCCGTACGCGACGCCCGTCGTGAACCCGAACGCGACGAATCCGAACCCGAACAGCAACAGCCACGGTTCGACGTCAGCACTTACGAGCCCAATTAGGCCGAGCGAGAGGCCCCCCGCGAACGCGCCCGCTGTCCAGTCGGGCCGCTCGCGGTCGCTCCCCCAGAGCATGCTCGGATGGCGGGTCATGTAGTAGCCGACACCGGCGTACAGCGCGGCCACGGAGACGACCGCAGTTCCGGGTGCGTTCAACAGAACTGCTGCCCCTCCCGCGGCGAGTCCCGCGACGAGCATCGCGGCCCGACGGCCAGTTGCGTCCATACTACGCAGTGGTCACGGAGGGATTTCAAACGCTGACCGTGTTCACAGCGGCTGCGACACTGGTCATTCAGAACTGGTCGAGCCCGGACTGCCGCCGTCGGCCGCCCGCGTCCGCGTTCCACGGCGTGTTCCGCTCGCGTTCGGCGGCGAGGTCCGCTTCGGGCGCGTCCGCCGGCTCGTAGCCCGGGCAGTCGGCGCCGCACTCGCTGGCGGGGTCGACGAGCCGGTCCTTGTACGCGCAGAACGGGAGCGTGGCAGCATCGGCTGCCTCGCCGCGAGCGGCCCGTGCGCAGTCTGGGAGGTCGTACGTCCGCCAGCCCTTGCCGTACGCACGCTCGGCGACACGACGGCGCTGGCGCCCCTTCTCGGCGGCCGTTACCGGTCGCACGTCCGTCTTTCCTGGCTCCGAATCGAGCACCTCCAGTCCGGGGCCCGCCGAATCCAGGGGCTCGGGTTCCCGTATCACGTCGATTGGCTCGTCGGAACCGAAGTCCACGCGCCAGACGCCGACCGCGTCGGGGAGTCGGTTCAGGTGGGCGCGCGTGACGTGGGAGGAAGTCGCGACGACCGCGTAGTCGAGGACGCCGAGGCTGGCGTCGTGGCGCATCTGGATTTCGAGGTCGCCCGGCCGCCCGAGGTCGGGCTTGTTCTCGACGCCGACCAGTCCCCCTATCCAGTCCGGATAGCGGGCGTGCTGGCGCACGACTGTCTGGCCGCCGCGGCGGTCGAGGTCGAGGAAGCCGGTGTCGGCGCCGCGGTCCGCGAGGCTGCGGGCGCGCTCCGGCGGGCCGTCGAAGACCCGCGTGACGCGCTCGTACTCGCCGACCGGGACGTCGGCGTCGAGCACCGCGGGCGGAATCGTCTCGCTGGTGAGGTCAGTGCGGGCGTCGAACTCCGGGCCGGGGAGCACGCAGACGGTGTCGACGATGCGGCCGCCCGCGGCGTGGACACTCGTCCCGAGCTGCCGGGCGACGATGCCCGCGTCGCCGACGCTCGGGACGCCGCGGGCTTCGAGGTGGGCGCACAGCCGGAGTTCGAACCCGAACTCTCGCACGCCTCTCCGTTCGTCGTTGACGGGGTTAAACGCCCGGTTCGGTCGCGAAGTGAGCGCCAGGCTGTCGCGCCTACGGGCGCCGTTTTGGGACTCGCTGGCCCGGCGCCTCTGTAACAGTAGGTTTATCAGTCGTTCGGGGCGAAATTCACGCAAGATTACTCTGTGAACATGGCAGACAATCACCGACAACCGGAGGTGAACATCGGACTGGTCGGTCACGTCGACCACGGAAAGACCACGCTCGTCCGGGCACTCAGCGGCGAGTGGACGGACCAGCACTCCGAGGAGATGAAACGCGGCATCTCCATTCGCCTCGGATACGCCGACGCAACGCTGCGGCGGTGTCCTGACTGCGAGGAACCCGAGTGTTACACCGTCGCCGAGGAGTGTCCCGAGCACGGCACCGAGACGGAGGTGCTGCGCACGGTCTCGTTCGTGGACGCTCCCGGCCACGAGACCCTGATGGCGACGATGCTCTCGGGCGCGGCAATCATGGACGGCGCGGTGCTGGTCGTCAGCGCCAACGAGCCCGTCCCCCAGCCCCAGACGGAGGAACACCTGATGGCGCTGGACATCATCGGCATCGAGAACGTCGTCATCGCGCAGAACAAAATCGACCTCGTGGACGGCGAGCAGGCCCGAAAGAACTACGAGGAGATTCAGGAGTTCGTCGAGGGCACGGTCGCGGAGGGCGCGCCCATCGTCCCCATCTCCGCCGAACAGGAGATTAACATCGACCTCGTCATCGACGCGCTCGAATCCGAGATTCCGACCCCGGACCGCGACCCGGACGCCGACCCCCGGATGTACGTCGCGCGCTCGTTCGACATCAACCGCCCCGGCACCACGTGGGACGGCCTGCTGGGTGGCGTGCTCGGCGGGAGTCTCGTGCAGGGCGAACTCGGCGTCGACGAGGACATCGAACTCCGCCCCGGCCGTGAGGTCGAGGAAGGCGGCAAGACGGAGTGGCGGTCGGTGTCCACCACCATCCGCAGCCTCCAAGCCGGCGGCGAGGACGTCGACGCGGCCTCGCCCGGCGGCTTGCTCGGCGTCGGCACCGGCCTGGACCCGAGCCTCACGAAGGGTGACGCGCTCGCCGGCCAGGTCGCCGGTCCGCCGGAGACGCTCCCGCCGACGTGGGACTCCTTCACGATGGACGTCGACCTGCTCGAACGCCTCGTCGGCGCCGAGGAGGGCGAGACCGTCGACGAAATCAGCACCGGCGAACCGCTGATGTTGACTGTCGGCACCGCGACCACCGTCGGCTCCGTGACGAGCGCTCGCGACGGCGAGTGCGACGTCCAGCTCAAGCGACCGGTGTGCGCGCCCGAGGGTTCGAAAATCGCCATCAACCGCCGCGTCGGCGCGCGCTGGCGGCTCATCGGCGTCGGGACGCTCACGGAGTGATGCGGGTCGCCATGGACGCCAACGCGCTGATGATGCCGGTCGAGGCCGGAGTGCGAGTCTTCGACGAACTTGACCGCGTCTGCGGCGAACGTAGTTCGCCGGAAAACCCGAGCGGCGACGAGCCGCGAGGATACGATGCCGTCGTCCCCGAGACGGTCTGCGCGGAGCTGGAGAAGCTCGGCGCGGGCAGCGGGGAGGAAGCGACGGCTGCGAGCGTGGCGGCGGACCTGGCAGACCGCTGTGAGACCGTGGAGACCGAGGAATCGTACGCAGACGACGCGCTGTACGCGCTCGCCGTCGACGGCGACGCCGACGCGGTCGTCACGAACGACGGCCCCCTCCGTGAACGCCTGTTCGACGCGGGCGTGCCGGTAATTCATTTAAGGGGTCGGAATCAACTGACTATCACTCGACCATAAATGTACAAGCGAGCACGGCTGAAAGACACGATAGAGGTTCCGCCCGAGCACCTCGGGGACGTGAGTCCGGACCTCGTGAAGCGGCTGCTGCAGGACAAACTGGAAGGACGAATGGACGAGGACATCGGGAGCGTCGTCACCGTCACTGAGGTCCACGACCTCGGCGAGGGTGCGGTGTTGCCGAACCGTCCTGGCGTCTACTTCGAAGCGGAGTTCGACGCCGTCACGTTCGACCCCGAGATGCAGGAAGTCGTCGACGGCGAAATCGTCGAAGTCGTGAGCTTCGGCGCGTTCGTCGGCATCGGCCCCGTCGACGGGCTCCTGCACGTCTCCCAGATTTCCGACGAGTACCTCGCGTTCGACGAGGAGAACCAGCAGCTCGCTTCCCGGGAGTCCAACAGCGTCATCGGCACTGGCGACTCGGTGCGGGCCCGCATCGTCACGAAGAGCATCGACGAGCGCAACCCCCGCGAGTCCAAAATCGGGCTCACGGCGAAACAGCCCGGCCTCGGGAAGCACGGCTGGCTCCGCGAGGAGCGCGAGCAGAGCGAGGAGGCCGAATAGATGGCGTCGAACCGCCTGGCCTGCCACGACTGCCACCGCATCGTCGAGCCGGACGAGGAGATGTGTCCGTACTGCTCGTCGACGAGCCTCACGGAGGACTGGGCGGGGTACGTGGTCATCACGCACCCCGAGGAGTCCGAAATCGCGGAGAAGATGGAGGTCTCGGAGCCGGGCGAGTACGCGCTGAAGGTCCGGTAGCGTGGCTCGCGCGGCCGCGACGCTCCCGCCGGACGCCCGAGGGGCGTTCAAGGAGCCGCTGGGCCCCGTCTACGAGGACGCCCAGCAGTTGCTGGCGGACGCCGGCGACCCGATTATCGCGGTCGGCGACGTCGTCACCTACCACCTCGTCGCAGCGGGCGCGCCGCCGAAAGTCGCGGTCGTGGACGGGAAGACCGAACGCGAGGCGGTCACCGCAGAGGTCGCGGGCGGCCGGCCCGACGCCGACCGCACCGTCGAGGTCGCCAGCGACCCGGGCACTATCTCGGAGGAACTCCTCGAAGCGCTCGTCGAGGCAATCGACGCCGAGGGTTCGACCTTGTTGTCCGTGGACGGTGAGGAAGACCTCGCGACGCTGCCTGCCGTCGTCGCGGCTCCCATCGGCGCGAGCGTCGTCTACGGGCAGCCCGGCGAGGGGATGGTGCTGGCGAACGTGACGAGCGCGCTCGAGGAGCAGGCCCACGAACTCTGCGAACTCCTTGAGACGACCGAGGAGTTCTGGGCGCTGCTGGAGTGAGCCGACGACGCGCTCGCGGCCGCAATCAGCCCTTCGAAATGCTTTTACTGATTTCGCGTTCATATACGAACAACTGACCATGGAAATCGAGATTCTGGAGCAGGAGGACAACCCCCTGCTTCACCGGACTGAGGTCAAATTCGAGATAGAACACGAGGACGCCACGCCGTCGCGGCTCTCCGTGCGGGACAGCCTCGCGGCGAAACTCGACAAGGACTCCGAGGAGGTCGTCGTCCACGAGCTGAACACGAAGTTCGGGATGCGCAAGACGGTCGGCCGCGCGAAGACCTACGACTCCCCGGAGGACGCCGCGGAAGTCGAACACGAGCACATGCTCGACCGCAACAAAATCGGTGCCGAGGAGGAAGCCGAGGCGGAGGAGGCTGAATAATGCCCCGGAGCGACTACTACAACGAGGACGGTACGACGGACAAGGAGATGTGCCCGCGCTGCGGCGACACCTTCCTCGCAGACCACGGCGACCGGCAGTACTGCGGGAAGTGCGGCTACACCGAGTGGGACTGACCCGGTAGATGCGGGTTCTCGGAATCGAGGGCACTGCGTGGTGTGCGAGCGCGGCGCTGTACGATTCCGAGACTGATTCTGTCGTCATCGAATCCGACGCGTACACGCCGGAGAGCGGCGGTATCCATCCGCGGGAGGCCGCCGAGCACATGCGGTCGGCGATTCCTGCGGTCGTCGAGACCATCCTCGACGAGAGCGACGGCCAGATAGACGCAGTCTCGTTCTCGCGTGGCCCCGGTCTCGGCCCGTGCCTGCGCATCGTCGGCTCCGCTGCGCGCGCGCTCGCCCAGACGTTGGATGTCCCACTGGTGGGCGTCAACCACATGGTCGCACACCTCGAAATCGGGCGCCACCGCTCGGGCTTTTCCGCGCCCGTCTGCCTGAACGCCAGCGGTGCGAACGCCCACGTACTCGCGTACCGGAACGGCCGCTACCGCGTACTCGGGGAGACGATGGACACGGGCGTCGGGAACGCCCTCGACAAGTTCACGCGCCACGTCGGCTGGTCGCATCCTGGCGGCCCGAAAGTCGAAGCCCACGCGAAAGACGGCGAGTACACCGACTTGCCGTACGTCGTCAAGGGGATGGACTTCTCGTTCTCGGGCATCATGAGCGCCGCCAAGCAGGAGTACGATAGCGGCACGCCCGTCGAGGACGTCTGTCGCGGGCTCGAAGAGACGGTGTTCGCGATGCTCGCGGAGGTCGCCGAGCGCGCGCTCTCGCTGACCGGCCGCGACGAGCTCGTCTTGGGGGGTGGCGTCGCGCAGAACGACCGGCTGCGCGGGATGCTCGAAGCGATGTGCGAGCAGCGCGGCGCGGACTTCTTCGCGCCCGAACCCCGCTTCCTGCGGGACAACGCGGGGATGATTGCGGTGCTCGGCGAGAAGATGGCGCGCGCCGGTGACACGCTCGAAATCGAGGAGTCGGCCATCGATTCGAACTTCCGGCCCGACGAGGTGCCGGTGACGTGGCGCGAGCCCGAGCCGCCCGCGCGCCCCGACAGCGACGTCCTCCAAGGCGCGGAGGCCACGGTCACGTTCGAGAACGACCACGTGACGAAGGCGCGCCTCCCGAAGGCGTACCGCCACCCTGCCCTGGACGCGCGCCTGCGCCGCGACCGCACCGTCCTCGAAGCGCGCTTGACCAGCGAGGCGCGCCGCCACGGCGTCCCCACGCCGCTGGTCTGGGATGTCGACGTGCCCGAGTCCACGCTCACGCTCCAGCACGTCGGCGACACCGACCTCCGGGACGCACTCACCGAGTCCCGCGTCCGGGACGTGGGCCGCCACCTCGCGACGATTCACGACGCCGGGTTCGTGCACGGCGACCCGACGACGCGAAATGTTCGAGTATCTGAAGTCGGCGAGGACGACCGCACGTTCCTCATCGACTTCGGGCTCGGATACAACACGGACGACGTCGAGGACTACGCGATGGACTGCCACGTCTTCGAGCAGAGCCTCGCGGGCACCGCCGACGACCCCGAGCCGTTGACGGCGGCGTTCGAGGCCGCCTACCGCGAGGCGGGCGACGAGTCGGTGCTCGACCAACTGCGCGCCATCGAGGGACGCGGGCGCTACCAGTAGCCCCAAACTGATTTGGGGGCTGGCACCGAACCCACGAGCATGGTCGAAAAACCGTCCAGCGGCGAACTGTTCGGCGTCCCGTACAACTTCGAGCGCCCGAAGCTCAGCCGGATGCTGGAGTCGTACTGGCAGCCCGGCGAGGGGATGCTCGTGGAGAAGCCGTTCGGCATCGGCTACACGCTGAACCTCGCGAACTGGCGGTCGTGGGTCGTGCTGGCGGTGGCGGGCGTGCTGCTCTGGCACCAACAGAACAGCGAGGGCGACGACGAGGAGGGCGCCGTCGAGGAAGCCGTGGAAGTCGTCGTCGACGACTAATCGACGCATCCAACTCGGTGCGCGCCGACGCGTCGGTATGCGCACGCTCCGGTTCGTGACGACGAACCCCGGGAAGGTCCGGGAGGCCGAACAGTACCTCGCCGACGTCTACGACGTCGTCCAGCACGACTACGACTACACCGAGATTCAGAGCGACGAGCTCGCCGACATCGCGGCGCGCGGCGCGGAGGACGCCTACGAGGCTCAGGACGCCGCCGTCCCCATCCTCGTCGACGACGCCGGCCTCTTCGTTCGCGCGCTCGACGGGTTCCCGGGGCCGTACTCCTCGTACGTCGAGGACACCCTCGGTATCGAGCGCGTCTGGGACCTCGCCGAGGACCTGGAGGACCGCCGCGGCGCGTTCCGGTGTACCGTCGCGTACACGGACGGCGACGTGACGGAGACGTTCTCAGGGGCCGTGCAGGGCACCATCGTCGCGCCGCGCGGCGAGGGCGGGTTCGGCTACGACCCGATTTTCGAGCACGACGGCGAGACGTTCGCGGAGATGGACACCGAGCGGAAGAACGCGCTCAGCCACCGCGGTCGCGCGCTCGCGAAGCTCGCCGACTGGCTCGCGGAACGTCAGGACTGAGCTACTCGCGCGGGTCGCGGTCCGGGCCGGGGTAGTCGCCGCCGACGACCGTCGGATACAGTTTTTCCGGGTCGAACAGCCGCGCGAACGCGTCCGGCGCCTTCACGCTGACGTCCACGCGCCCCTTCAGCTCCATGCCGGTACGCGCCGAGCGTAGGCTCTCGTCGTACGTGAGGACGTGCGCGGCGTCGCCGGCGTGCGCGGCACCGAGCGCGGGCTGGTCGCCCTTCGGGTGGCTCACGAGCGTCGCCTCGGCCTCGATGCGTTCGCGCCAGTCGGCGGCGAGGTTGGGGTCGCCGAGCGCAGCAATCACGGCTTCGGCGTCGTCGAGCAGCGGCTCGCTGGCGACGAGGTCGACCCACGAGTGCGAGCGCACGTGGTCGAGGGCGGCGCGGGCGTCGCCGTCGACGAAGAGGTCCGCGGCGAGCACGTCGGCGTCCGCGGCGACTCGCGCGGGACTCACGTCACTCATCGTCCTCTCGGCGTTCAGCCAGCGCCGCGCACACGTCACTCACGTCCGCGTCGTGGTCGGCGGCGCGGTCGAACAGTTCCCGCCACGTCGTCATTCTGTCGCCGCCATCAGCCCGCGCACCTCTGATTCGTACTCGCCGGGCGTGAGCCCGAGGTCGACGTCGACGGTCACGGTGATGGCCTCGGAGAGCGCCTGCTCGGTGGTCGTGGCGAAGTTCTCGCCGGGGTACGCGCCGCCCGCGACGACCACGTAGTCGCCCTCGTTCCACACCGCGAGGTCGCCCGCGACGTCGATGGCGCCCGCGTCGACGGTGAACGCCTCGCCGCCGGCGTCGTACTCCAGGGTGCCGACCGGGACCTCGCCGCTGAACGTCGTGATGCCGGGGGTAGCACCGGAGTCGGTCTCGAACTCCGCTTCGCCGGTCTTCGTGACGTTCTCCAGGCCGTTGTCCCGCATCCGCTGCTCGAACTGGGCTTCGGCGGCGGACTCGACCTCCGAGAGCAGTTCCTTGCGGCCGACGCCGCCCGGGAGGTTGTTGAGGTCCGGGGAGAAGTTGATGTGGGACGCCGAGTAGATGGCCAGCGTACCGTCGATTTGCCCGAGCGTCTGTTCGCGGACGGCGGCGGCGAGCGCCTCGTCCTCGTAGGTCACCGTCGTGGACTTCGCGGTGACTGTGACGGGGCCGTAGCTCTGCTCGAAGACGGTCTGTTCGCTCTCGTCGGTCTGCGTCCAGCCGCCCTCGGAGAGCTGGTCCTCCGGGACGCTCGGCGGCGCGACGGAGCCGACCGCGCCCGAACAGCCAGCGAGCGCGCCGAGCCCGACGACGCCGGCGGCGCCGAGGAATCTGCGTCGGTTCATGCCACAACGTCGGTCGCTCCGCGCTAAAGGGTCTTCCGCCGCGGGCATCGCCAGGGCTACGGCAGTGCCCCGTCGACGAGCGCCGCGAGTTCCGCCGCTACGTCGTCGTCGACGGGTCGGTGGGGCGACCGAACGGTGCCCGCGGGCCGGTCGCGCGAGCGCATCGCGGCCTTCAGGCCGGGGACGCCGTACTCGGCGGTGACCGCGTGATTGAGGTCGAGGATGCGCCGATTCACGTCGCGCGCGGCTTCGTCCTTGCCGGCGGTGTGGAGGTCGGCGATTTCCTCGGCGCGCTCGGGGACGACGTTCGCCACCGCGAGGATGCCGCCGTCCGCGCCCGCGTCCAGTGCCGCCGCGAACACGCCGCCGCTCCCGACGAACAGCTCGAAGTCGGCGTCGCCAGTGTACTCGCGGGTGCGCTGGAACGCCGAGAGGTCGCCCGCGGAGTCTTTCATGCCGGCGATGTTCGGGTGCGTCGCCAGCGATTCGACGGTCCGCGGTGCGAGGCGCACGCCCGTGTACGCGGGGACGCTGTAGAGGTACACCGGGAGCGGCGACTGCTCGGCGACCTCCCGGTAGTACGCCGCGAGGTCGGCTTGGTCGTGGTCGTAGTAGAACGGCGTCACGACGAGTGCGCCGTCGGCACCCGCCTCGGCCGCCCGCTCGACGGCGTCCAGTGTCTCCCGGAGCCCGGGACTCCCCGTGCCAGCGAGCACGGGTACGTCGGCGAGTACGGCCTCGACAACGGTCTCTACGACCGCCGCGCGCTCGCCGGCGGTGAGCAGTTCGGCCTCGCTGTTCGACCCGCAAGGCACGAGGAAGTCGGCGCCTTCCTCGACCACCCGCGCCGCGAGGTTTCCTAGCGCGTCGTGGTCGACACGCCCAGTCTCGGCGAAGGGCGTCACCAGTGGCACACCGAGTCCGTTCATACGCGGCCGGACGGCGCCCTGCCCTGTAGCCTTTCGTGCCGCGTCGCGTCTGACGAATCTTTATTACGCACGAGGGGGCACAAATCGGTTGGACGCGCGTTCGACTCTCCCCCACTCTCCCCCGCGCGTCCGGCACTCCCCACTCCCGCTTTCGGGCACCGAGTGAGAAGACGTTATAATCGACTCGTTCCTACCGTCCCGGCGAACCGTGACCGAGACACTGCTCGCCGTCGGCGTGCTCGTCGCGTGTTTCGTCGCGTACAACATCGGCGGCGCGACGACCGGCCCGGCGTTCGGCCCCGCGGTCGGCGCCGACGCCATCTCGAAGGTGACCGCCGCCGCGCTCATGTCGGTGTGTTTCTTCGCGGGTGCGTGGACGCTCGGCCGCCGCGTCGTTGACACGCTCGGCGAGGGCTTGCTCGCGGCCCCCGGCGTGTTCACGCTCCCAGTGAGCACCACCGTCCTGTTCTTCGTTGGCGGCGCGCTCCTCGTCGGCAACCTCTCGGGTGCGCCCGCGTCGACGTCGATGACAGCGGTCGGCGCCATCGTCGGGCTCGGGCTCGCGTCCGACAGCGTGAACTGGGCGGTGGTCGGCGAAATCGCGAGCTGGTGGCTCGTCTCTCCCGCCATCGGCTTCTGGGTGTCGGTGATGGTGGGTCGGTACTGCTACCCGCGCATCGACCGCGTGTTCGCCATCGACCAGAGTGACGGCCCGCTGCTCGCCGTCGAGTGGGGGGTCCCGCCGCGACTCGCGCTCGGCCCGAATACGACCCGCCGCGAGTTCGCCGGCACCGTCGTCGTCGTCGCCATTGGGTGTCTGATGGCGTTCAGTTCGGGGACGAGCAACGTGGCCAACGCCATTGCGCCGCTGGTCGGCAGCGGCGAACTCGGAATGAACGTCGGCATCCTCGTCGGGTCGGCAGCCGTCGCAGTCGGCGCGTTCACCATCGCGCGCCGCACGATGGAAACGCTCGGCAACGACATCACGGAGCTCCCGCTGACCGCGGCCATCGTCGTCGCCGTCATCAGCTCTACCATCGTCGTCGCGCTGTCCGCCGCCGGCATCCCCGCGAGCTTCGTCGTCATCGCCACCATGTCCATCGTCGGCCTCGGCTGGGGGCAGGCGACGCGGACGTTCGCAATCGTGGACGCCGTCCGCGGGCAGGCTACCCCCCGGATGTCCGTCGGCGCGCTCGCGACCGACGAGGACGCGCCGACCGTCGGCGACCCGGAGCTCGACGGCGGCGACACGACCCGCGACATCGGCGCCCCC
>CAXREU010000074.1:0-11015 GCA_964229715.1 Halobacterium sp. | reverse complement strand
CTTCTCGACGCTGTGCATGTACCGTAGTTCGACGGTGCTGCCGGTCTCGACGGGCTCCGTGACGTACCGCTCGCCCGTGTCGATGTCCTCGACGACGAGCACCTGTCCGGTCGAGACACCTGCTGCTACGCCGGCGAGTGCGACCAGTAGCGCGACGAGTACGGCCACCAGCGCTACCACGACCCGCTTTCGTCGGAGGATTCGGTGAATCACGATGGGTAGTGGAGGGGGTTACCGCGACGGCACCGAGGAGGAAGCGGGCGTCGATGCCGCGATGGCTGTCTGTGGGTTTACGCGTCGAAGTACGCCGCTGCCCCGTCGTGGAGCTCGATGGACATCCCGTCCTGCGCGCTGTCGGCGGAGATGAAGTCCGTCTTGATGGACAGCTCGTCGACGTTGTCGAAGATGGCCGCAGTGACCGTCTCGACGGTGTCGGCAGGCACGCCGGAGTGCGTGGCAATCATCGCCTGCACGGCGACGGTTTCGATGGCCTGGTCGACGCCGGTGTACGTGCCGGCGGGAATCGTGTCGTCCGCGAACCACGAGGCGGCGTCCTTGACGGCCTGGCGGTTCTCGCCCTGAATCGGGACAATCTGGACGTCGTTCGTGTTCGCGAGGTCCTCGATTGCGCCGACCGGCCAGCCGCCGACGACGAACGCCGCGTCGATGTCGCCGTTCGCGAGCTGTTCGGACGCCTGCGAGAAGCCGGCGTTCTGCTCGTTGTAGTCGGTGATGCCGACCGCTTCGAGAATCTGGTTGGCGTTGACCTGCGTTCCGGAGCCGAGGTCACCGGTGTTGATGGTTGCGCCGCTGAGGTCGCTCAGCGTCTCGATGCCGGTCTCTTCCAGCGTCACGACGGTAATCGTCTCGGGGTACAGCGTCGCCACGCCCTGGAGGTTCTCGATTGCGTTGCCCTCGAACGTGTCGATGCCGGTCCCGTTCTTCGCGAAGTACGCGATGTCGTTCTGAATGAGCGCGAAGTCCGCGGAGCCGTCCGCGAGACTGCCGACGTTCTCGACGCTTGCGCCCGTCGACTGGACGTTCAGCGAGAAGTCGGTGTGCTCCTCGACGATGGTCTTGATTTCGTTCGAGAGCGGGTAGTACGTGCCGCCGGTGCCGCCGGCGTGCCAGCTCAGGCGGGTGCTGCCGCCGCCGCTCTGGGTCGTGGTCGTGTCGCCGTCCTGTGTCGTACCGCCGTCGCCGTCACTGTCGCCGTCTCCGCCATTGCCGCTGCAGCCAGCGAGCGCAGCGACGCCCGCAATACCTGTCGCTTCGAGGAACCGACGACGCGTCTTTTCGGATGACATACAGTGTCATAACGTGCGGAAGGTTTATATTCCTATCGAGTGCAGTCCGGCGGTCCGCTGAATCTACAGCGACCTCGTCGCGAATTCCACGTCCGTCCATTCCATATCGCGGCGTAACGCTGCTAAACAGAGTGGTTTGACCGGTTCTCGTTGCCGCCTCTGTGTGGGACTCAAGGACCGCTGCAGTCGCGCCGCAGTTGTCGGTGCTACAACTAATCACGAACGTTTGCACCGCAAGAACCCCTCAGCTGGGCCACATGCGGAATGGCCAGTCACTCGGGCCCGCCGGGTTCGCTGCGGCTGCTGCGGCCGCATCCGTCGCCGTGTACCTCGTACTCGCGGCCCTCGTCTTCGGGGATGCGCCCGGAGACGTGGTACTTCAGGCGGCCGCGACCGCGGTCGGCGTGGGCATCGGGACGTTCTACGTCCGCCGAGGCGATGCCCAGTAACTGGGGGTCGCCAGCACTTTCTCCACCGCCAACTATTTGTTTAGAAATGTCTAAATTTGGGTAACGAATGCTCTCGGACGTCATGGAGGACTACCTGAAGGCCGTCTACGCGCTCCAGCGCGATCACGGTCCCCCGGTCAAGACCTCCGCTATCGCCGACTACCTCGACGTCACGCCGCCGACGGTCACCAGTATGGTGGGGAAACTCGAAGACCGCGAGCTCGTCACCCGCGAGAAGTACAAGGGCGTCGAACTCACGCCCGAGGGCGAGACGGTCGCGCTGGAGGTGCTGCGCCACCACCGCCTCTTGGAGTCGTTCCTTGCGGACCACCTCGACTACGAGTACGACGAAGTCCACGACGAAGCCGACGCGCTCGAACACCACATCAGCGAGGAGTTCGAGCGCCGGCTCGCCCGGAAACTCGACGACCCCACCGTCGACCCGCACGGCGACCCGATTCCGAGTGCGGACCTCGAACCCCCCGAACACCCTGACACCACCGCGCTTGCCGACCACGCCGCGGGCGACCGCGTCGTCGTCGCGCGCGTCGACGACCGCAACTCCGAGGAGCTGCGCTACCTCAAGGACGCCGGCATCGAACCCGGCACCGAGCTCGCCGTCCGCGAGCACGCCCCCATCGGGCTGTTCGTCGTCGACGTCGACGGCGATGACGTCCATCTGCCGGACCGCGTCGCGGCCGTGATTCGCGTGCGCTCGCCCGACGAGGTGGCGCAAGCGTGACCGGCTTCGTCGAGCTCGCGGGCATCGCGTTCGCCGCCCAGCTCGCGGTCCTCCCCGGAGAGAAAGTCCAGTTCATCATCGCGGGGCTGTCGACGCAGTACGACCCGAAAGTCGTCGTCGCCGCCGCCACCACCGCGTTCGCCATCTGGACGGCCATCGAAATTGTCGTCGGGGACGCGCTGCGGAGTGCGCTCCCCGGCGTCTACCTTGACGCCGTCACGGGCGCGCTGTTCTTCGTGTTCGGTGTGCTGCTGTTGCGCTCGATGCCCGCCGACGGCAATCCCGGCCCGATGCAAAGCGACGGCGGCATCGTCGCGCTCGGCGGTCGCTTCGAGCAAGCAACCATCTTCGGGCGCGCTATCCCGACGTACTTCGGCGGGTTCCTCCCCATCTTCGCGATGATGTTCGCCGGCGAATTCGGCGACAAGACCCAACTGGTCACCATCGGGCTCGCCGCCCAGTACGGCGCCGCGCCCGCCATCTGGGTCGGCGAGATGGCCGCCATCGTCCCCGTCAGCCTGCTGAACGCGATGTTCTTCGCGCGGTTCTCTCAGAGCTTCGACGCCCGCCGCGCGCACCTCGCGGCCGCCGCGCTGTTTTTCTTCTTCGCGGGGGACGTCGCGCTCCAACTCCTGTTCGACATCTCCGTCTGGGAGGGCGTCGTCGGAACGGTCGCCCGCCTGCTCCCCGTGTCGATGGCGGCGTAATCGGCGGCTTTTTCGCGGCCTGCGACTATCTGTAGTCGTGTTCGACGCTGCCGTCTCCGTGATTGCTGGGCTCGCCCTCGGACTTTCGCTCGCCGCGCCGCCGGGCCCGATGAACGCCGTCATCGCCGAGGAGGCCGTGACTCGTGGCTGGCGCGCCGGCTTCTTCGCGGGCCTGGGCGCGATGACCGCCGACGCCTGCTTCTTCGTGCTCGCGCTCGTCGGCGTCGTCGCCTTCATCCAGAACGCGCCCACCGTCGAGACGCTGATGGTCGGCGTCGGCGGCGTGCTCATGCTCTACTACGCGTACGGCGCTTTCCGAGACGCCGGCTCGTTCTCCGCCGCCGAACCAGCGGAGGGCCGGGGTTTCCGGAAGGCGTTCGTGCTCGCGCTCGCGAACCCCTACCAGATGACGTGGTGGCTGACCGCCGGCGTCGCCCTCCTCAACCCCGGCGAGATTTCCGCGTTCGGCCTCCAGCTGGCCGCGGGCAACGGCGCGCTCACCGTCGCCGGCTTCTTCGCCGGCATCCTCCTCTGGGCCGCGGGGTTCCCGGCGTCGCTGCGCGCGGCCGGCGAGCGCGTCGACGCGTTCGGCAAAACAGTCGCGTACGTCAGCGCGGGCGCGCTGGCAGTCTTCGGCGTCCTCTTCCTGAAGACGGCGGCCGGGCTGTAGCTACTCGCGCATCCCCGGCACTTCGGCTTCCAGCCACTCCCGGAACCACCGCACGCGCTTGATGCGCTGGTGGGCGATGGAGTCGGCGGTGTCGCTCTCCACGCGCTCGGCGGCGTTCTCGCCGCGTTCGAGCACGCGGTCTATCATCTCCGCGGCGTCGACGTGCGTGCGGGCCTCGTAGCCCATCCGTAGCAACATCAGCGCCGCGCCGTTCGCGCCCGCCTTGTCGAGGACGTCGGCCTCGATGAGACACCGCGTCTCCAGCGGGAGCTCCGAGAGGTCGCCCTGGTGGGAGTGGTCAGCGATGGCCGCACACACCTGGTCGATGAACGACGGCGCGAAGTCGCCGTGGGTCTCCAGGTATTTCCGTGCGATGCGCGCGCCCTCGTCGGCGTGCTCCTCCTGCTCGGCTTCGAGTTTCGCGATGTCGTGGAACAGCGCCGCCACGCGGACGACGTCGACGTCCGCGCCCTCCTCGCGCGCGATGCGCTCGCCGAGGTCGACGACGTTCCGGATGTGGGTGAAGCGGTACTCCGCGGAGTGCCACGGGTACCACCGCATCCGCCCGCCGTCGTCCTCGTTTTCTACGCTCGCTTCGAGGTAGTCGCGGACGAACGCTGCCATCTCGTCGAACTGGGGCTCGGAGACCGGCGACTCCTTTATCTCGACGCCCACAGTCTCACCTCCGTTGGCCGGCGTACACGTACAGTCATTACTACAACGAAGGCTTGTTTCTCTCTTTAGCCTTTTGCAGGTCTCCCGAGACCGGCCGTACGGTCAGTCGAGGTCGTAGTCGGCGACCGCCGCCTCGCAGTCCCGCATCGCCTCGAAGCGCTCCTCGTCGGGGTTGTCGATAGCGACCGACTCGACCTCTAGCCAGCCGTCGTCGTACACCAGCCCCGTCACCCAGTCGTCGGTGCCGAGGATGACGCGCTCGGTGATGACGACGGGCTCGCGGGTGTCGGCCTCGACGGCGTCCTCGCGGTCGACGGGCACCACCAGCGAGAACGCGTCGGCGTGGTTGAGCGCGGTGACTTCCTGCTGTCGCAGCGGACGGTCCGGCAGCGACTCCAGCGTATCGCTCATACCGTCTGCAGGCAGCCGTGACGGTTAGGCCGTTCGCTCTGCGTGCTCCCGAGACCTATTTATTCACGACGATACAATACACACAAAACATATATACTGACATTCCATCGCCTCCGAGTGAGATGCCGTTCTGCCAGAACTGCGAGTCGTTCGTCACTAACGACTACGTCCGCGTGTTCACTCCGCCCGGCGTCGAACAGCCCCGCGTCTGTCCGGACTGCCCGGACATGGTTCGGGATGGTGCGGACGTCCGCGAGGCTCGCGCCACCCGGTCGTAACGCCGAAAATCGACGCGCCCGTTACAAGCGCGTGACGTTCGTCGCACACGGCCCCTTCTTGCTCTCCTCGACGCCGAACCCGACTCGCTCCGGACCACACAGCGCTCGCGGCTACTGCGCGGCGTCGACTCCCTCGACTAGCTCCACGCCCGTAATCTCGAAGCGAGCGCCGTCGTCGCTGTCCGAGACGGCGACCGACCAGCCGTGCGCGTTCGCGATTTCCTCCACGATGGCAAGTCCGAAGCCGGTGCCGTCGTCGCTGGTCGTGTACCCGTGCCCGAAGACGGCCTTGCGTTCGTCCTTGGGGATGCCCGGGCCGTCGTCCTCGACGTAGAAGCCAGTGCCGTCATCGAGGCGACCGACGCGAACCGTAACGTCATCGCCGCCGTGCTCCACAGCGTTCCGGAAGAGGTTCTCGAACACCTGCTGGAGGCGGTCGCGGTCGCCGCGGGCGGCGAAGTCGTCGACAACCGCCAGCGTGTCGGCATCGTCGGTGACGCGCTCCCAGCACTGCCGGCCGACGGCCGCGACGTCGACGTGCTCGCGGTCGGTCACTGCCTGTCCTTCCCGCGCGAGTGTCAGCGTGTCTTCGATGAGCGTCTCCATGCGTTCAAGCGACCCCGCGACCGCGTCGAGGTGTTCGCTGTCGTGCTCTTCCCGGGCCAGCGCTAGGCGTCCGCTCGCGACGTTCAACGGCGCTCGCAGGTCGGGGGAGACGATGGTGGCGAACTCCTCGAGGCGCTCGTTCTGGCGCTCGAGCTCCTCCGTACGCTCGCGGAGCCGGCGCTCGGACTCCAAACGCGTGAGTGCCTCCCGGGCGTGGCCCGCGAGCAACTCCGCGAGCTCGCGGTCCGTCGCATCGAACGCTTCCGGCTCCCGAGAGACCGCCTGGAACGTCCCGATGTCCGCAATCGGCGCCGTCAACGCCGACCGGTAGTCGGGGTCGGCGGGCGTAATTTCGTACTCGCGGAGGTCGTCGACGACGATGGTCTCCTGGCGCTTGTACGCCCGCGTCGCGAACGTGTCCTCGTCTAACGGCGTTACCTCCCAGTAGCCCTCCGTGTCGGCGTCCAGGGACCACGCCGCCTGCACGAGCGCGTCGTCCTCAGAGACGTCCACTGCCACCAAGTCGAAGTCGAGGATGTCCTCGGCGGCGTCCACGAGAATCTCGTACACTTCGCCTTCGGTGTCGGATGCCTCCAGGTCCGTCGCCGCGTCGTGTAGCGCCGCCAGTGCTTGCCCGCGCTCCCGGCTCTGCGTGACGTCCCGCACCGTGCAGACGAGCTCGTCGTTCTCGGTCAGCGCCAGTGTGTGGTCTTCGGCGAACGTCTCCCCGCCCGCCCGCAGTCCGGTGGTCCGCCCACTCCACACACCGGCGTCCTCCACCGGCGGGAGGATTTCGTTCCGGACGCGCGACACCGCGTCGTCGGGGTACAACACCCGCCAGTGCTCGCCGACGAGCTCGTCGGGACCGTAGCCGTAGAGGTCGGCGTACGCCTCGTTCACGTAGATGAACTCGCCGTCCGCGTCGAGGATGCTGATGCCCTCTTCGGCGGCCTCGATGGCGTCCAGCTGGCGCTTCCGGTGGGACTTCGCGCGCGCCGTGTCCACGTAGTTCAGCACGCGGTTCGCGAGAATCGTGTACTGGTCGGTGCCCGCCTCCTTCTGGAGGTAGTCGGTCGCCCCCGCCGAGATTGCTTCGCTGGCGACTTCCTCACTACCCTTCCCCGTGAACAGGATGAACGGGAGGTCGGGGTGGTCCTCGCGGACGGCTTCGAGGAACTCGATGCCGGTCTGCCCCGGCATGTCGAAGTCCGAGACGACGCAGTCGACGTCCCCGTCGCCGAGTGTCGAGCCGGCTTCGCTGGTGTTCGTGGCGGTCACCACCTCGATGCGGTCGTCCTCGCGCTCGAGGAACTCGCCCGCCATCTCCGCGAACCCGGGCTCGTCGTCGACGTGGAGCACGCGGATGGAGTCGGTCATTGTCCTTCGTAGGAGGCCGTGATTAACGGGTCTGCCGGTCTGCTCGCCTCGAAGCACGACACCCCTTTAGTTCCTCACGTCGCTGCGAAACTCGCGGTACTGGCGTCGAAGTAGTAGAGAACGGCCGAGTAGAAATATAAGAAAATTGACAATAGTCCCGGGCGGATTCGAACCGCCGTCATAGGCTCCAAAGGCCCATATGATTGGCCACTACACCACGGGACTGCATCAGACGGTAGCCGACGGGTACACAATAAGATTGCTTTTCGTGGGCTGTGGAGAGGTGCCCGCGCCGCTAATCAGTCGTCGGCTTCGATGCCTTCCTCGACGAGCAGGCCGCAGGCGTCGGCTTCCGCGTCGAAGCACTCCGGACACTCCGGCTCGCGGTCGATAATCATGTCGAGGCGGTCGGCGACCGTCTCGTCGATGACGGGTTCCAGTTGCCGGGCTTCCGCGCGGAAGTCGTCGACGTCGAGGACGTTCGCGAGGAACCGCTCGAGGATGCAGTACGTCTGCAGCGCCTCGCGGGCGCGGGCTTCGCCGTCGTCGGTGACGGTCGCGCCCTTGTACTTCTCGTGGGCGACGAGCCCGCGCTCTTCGAGTTTCCCCACCATCTCGTTGACGCTCGCCGGGCTGACGCCGAGGCGGTCGGCGAGCTCGCCGGTCGCCGCCGGGCCGTCCTCGAGTTGCTGGACGAGGAAGATGGTCTTCAGGTACTGGTCGGCAGTGTTCACGCGACACACCTCCGCTGTGGGGTCGGTTGTTCCGTGCTCATGCGCGGGCCTCCATCAGTTTCGCGACTTCCTCGACGCCCTCGGCTTCCGCGTGGCGAATCTCCCGGAGCGTCCCCAGGACCTCCTCGCGGTTGACGCCGAACTCGGCCTCGCTTGCTTCGACGGCGTCGATGAGGTCGTCGTAGAACTTGTACGCGGTCTCCTCGCCGTGGAGCTGGTCGTAGAGTACGCCGTCGAAGTCCTCCGGACCGGTCTGCCCGTAGCTCCCCGCGACGAGCTCCTTGACGTCCTCGAAGGGGATGCTGTCGGCGTCGAGGTCCTCGACGAGCGCTTCGAGCCGGCGGCGGTGTTCGGCGGACTCCGCGCTGGCCTCCGAGAGCAGTTCCTCGATGGCTTCGTCGCGCTCCTCGACGGGCAGCGACTGGTAGTGTCGGTGCGCGCGGGCCTCCACGACCTCCTCGAGCACGATGCCGATCTGGAGGAGGCGGGCGAGCTGGTCGTCGGAGTCGACGCGGGCCGCGACCGAACTCACGGCGCACACCTCGACGGCGGTACTCCGGTCATACTACTCGTAACTGAGAGAGAAGCGGACTTAAACCGTTCCCTCCGACGACGGCGGGAGAAGCGGCCGTCTTCGGAGCGCGAACGCCTACTGCAGGCGCTCGTGGATGCGCGTCTGGAGGTCCTCGCGGAGCTCCTCGACTTCGACTTCCTCGAGCACCGGCACGAAGAAGCCCTCCACGAGCATGTCCGTGGCGAGCTGCTCGGGGACACCGCGGTTCTCCATGTAGAACAGCGTCTCCTCGTCGACCTGGCCGACGGTCGCGGAGTGGCTGGCCTCGGTGTCGTGGTTGTTGATGATGAGCTTCGGGGAGGCGTCGGCCTCGCTCTCGTCGCTCAACATCAGCGTGTTCTCGCGCTGGTAGCTGGAGGTGTCCCAGGCGTCTTCGCCGACGTCCTGGACGCCCTCGTACACCGAGCGCGCGTCGTCGTCGATGACGCCGCGCGTGACGAGGTCGGCGGTCGTGTGTTCGCCGCGGTGCCAGACCTTCGAGTCGAGGTCGAAGTGCTGGCCGTCGTGGCCGAAGAACGCGCCGACGATTTTCGTCTCGCTTCCGTCGCCGTTGAGCTCCGTGGAGACGCTCGTCTTCGTCAGGCGGCTGCCGAGGTTCCCCTCGATCCAGTCGACCGTGCTGTACGTGGTCGCGTCGCCGCGCTTGACGGTGTAATTGTACGTGTCTTCGTCGAAGTCCTGCAGGCTCCCGTACTGGACGTAGGAGTTCTCGCCCGCGTCGACTTCGACGACGCCGGAGTAGTAGCGGCCGTCGTCGACGGCTTCGGCGTCTTCACTCGTGTCCTGGCGCTCCAGGATGGTCACCGAGGAGTTGCTCTCGGTGACGACGAGCGTGTAGTTGAACAGCGACCGGGAGGTCATTGACGTCCGAATCTTCACGTCCTCGGCGTCGACGCCGGCGGGCACGTAGACGACCGTGCCGGTCGTGAACAGCGCCGTCGACAGCGCGGTGAGGCGGTTCTGCTGCGGGTCGACGATGCTGCCGAAGTGCTCTTCGACGAGTTCGGCGAGGTCGTCGTCCTGCAGGGCCTCGTGGAACGACGCCACTTCGACGTCCTCGGGGCCGACCTGGTCTTTCTGCTCGGTCTGCGTGAGCGGGTCGACCAGCGCCTCGAAGTCGAGGTCCTCGAGGTTCGTCCACTTGCGGCCGGGCGTCTCGATGACGCTCGGGTAGTCGAGGTCCTCGAGCGCGGCGAGGGCGTCCAGTCGCGTCTGGAGCAGCCACTCGGGCTCGTCGTGCTCGTCGGCGAGCTGCCGTACGGTCTCTTCGCTGATGTCCTGGTGCAGTTGGGTGCTCATGTTATCCGAGGCTCCCCTCCATCTCGAGTTCGATGAGGCGGTTGAGCTCGACCGCGTACTCGATGGGCAGTTCCTCCGTGATGGGCTCGATGAAGCCCGCGACAATCATCTGCTTGGCGTCGTCGTCGTCGAGGCCGCGAGACTGGAGGTAGAAGACGTCCTCGTCGCCGATTTTGCCAACGGTCGCCTCGTGGGCGACGTCCACCTTCGACTCGTTGATTTCCATGTACGGCATGGTGTCGCTGGTGGACTCGTTGTCGAACATCAGCGCGTCGCACTCGACGGACGTCGAGGAGTTCTCGGCGCCGTCGGCGATGTGGACGAGGCCGCGGTAGTTCGTGCGGCCGCCGTCTTTCGCGATGGACTTCGACTCGATGGTGGACTTCGTGTCGGGCGCGTTGTGGTAGACCTTCGCGCCGGTGTCGATGTCCTGGCCCTCGCCCGCGAACGCGATGGTGATGTGGTTGTCAGTCGCGCCGCGGCCCTTCAGAATCGAGGACGGGTACAGCATCGTCGCCTTCGACCCCATGGAGCCGGAGACCCACTCCATGGTGCCGTTCTCCTCGACGATGGCGCGCTTCGTGTTGAGGTTGAACGTGTTCTTCGACCAGTTCTGCACGGTCGAGTACTGCACGTGAGCGTCCTCTTTCACGAAGACTTCGACGCCACCGGAGTGGAGGTTGTGGCTGCCGTACTTCGGCGCCGAACAGCCCTCGATGTAGTGGACCTCGGAGCCCTCTTCGGCGATGATGAGCGTGTGCTCGAACTGGCCCATGCCCTCGGAGTTCATCCGGAAGTACGCCTGCACGGGCATGTTCACGGTCACGTCCTCGGGGATGTGCACGAAGCTCCCACCGGACCAGACCGCGCCGTGGAGCGCCGCGAACTTGTTGTCGCTGGCCGGCACGCACTTCGTCATGAAGTGCTCTTTGACCAGTTCGGGGTACTCCTGGACGGCCTCGTCCATGTTGCAGAAGACGACGCCCTTCTCCTCCCAGCGCTCCTGCATGTTCTGGTAGACGACTTCGGACTCGTACTGGGCGCCGACGCCGGAGAGCGCCTCGCGCTCGGCCTCGGGGATGCCCAGCTGTTCGAACGTGTCCTGAATCTCGTCCGGGAGGTCCTCCCAGCTGTCCGCGCCCGCGCGCTTGTCCACGTCGGGGCGGCTGTCGGGGACGATTTCTTC
>CAXREU010000073.1:0-7207 GCA_964229715.1 Halobacterium sp. | reverse complement strand
GCGGTTCAGGCGTCGAACCCGACGGTCGGGTCGTTCCGCCGGGACCTCTCGGCGTCGGCCGCCGACAGCGCGCTCGACGTCCACGTCGTGTTCAACGACGCGCGCCGCCAGCAGGGTGACGTCTCCCTATTCGACGCCCACCCGTACCGGGAGACGAACGTCCGGGTGTCTCACGCCCTGTCGACGACGGAGCTACGCGAAGCGCTGTACGAGGACGTCGACTACTTCCACTTCGTGGGCCACGTCACGGACTCGGGGATGATGTGTCCGGACGGGACGCTGGACACCAGAACACTCGCGAGGACGGGCGTGAGCGCGTTCTTCCTGAACGGCTGTCGGTCCTACGAGCAGGGCCGAGCACTGCTGACCGCCGGTGCTGCCGGCGGTTTCGTCACAGTCGACGACGTTGCCGACGACGACGCGCGGTCAGTCGGCGAGATTGCGGCGACCCTCCTCAGCGTCGGGTTCCCGCTGTACGGGATTCTCGACGTGCTCGAACTCGCCGGCACGCCGGCCGACCGGTACACGATTCTCGGCGACGGGCAAAGCAACGTCCGACGGAGCCAATCCAATATCTCCATTCTCCACGCATTCGACACGGACGCCGTTCAGGCGGCGACTGAGGCGTGGCCTGTCTCTATCCACCAGTACCCACACGGGAAGAGCGGCATCGGCGGGATGACGGCGTACTCGCACACGGACACGCCCTCGTCCGTCTACGACGCGTCGGTCCGGGAAACGACGCTTCCGCAGTCGGCACTAGCGGCGTTCTTCACGGATTCGGGTATCCCGACGCTCGTCGACGGCGAAGTCCACCTCACCGACAACCTCTCGGTCGAGCAGTTCCGCTAGTTGCCCCAGAAGTTCTCGCGGCTGCCGAGCCGCTCGCTCTCGGCTTCTTTCTCGTCTTCGTCCGCCTCGCTCTCGGCCTCCTCGCTGTCTTCCTCGCCCTCTTCGCCCTCCTCGCCATCGGGCTCGTCGGGGAGCTTCTCGACGAGGTCGGCGCGGGCGTAGTTCGACTTCACTTTCGTAATCTCGGCCTTCACGCGGGCCGGCGGCAGCACGCCGTCGACCATCACGATGAAGCCACTCTCCTCTTGGCGGCCGACGCCGGCACCGCTCTCGTGCATGTCGTCGACTTCCAGCACGACCTCCTCGCCGGGCACTACGGGCGCGGTCTTCAGGTCGTCGATGGGCTGGCTGTAGTGGTTGCACCACTCCATCCCGCCGCGGTCGCCGTAGTGTTGACACCCCATCCCTTCGATTTGCTCCTGAAAACTGGGGCATTCGTCGGCGAGTGGACAATCTGCCATACAGGGAGTTACTGGCCGGCCGGCTAAACCCTTGCGGCACGCCGTCGCTGTCCCGGAGCCCCGCCGGTTCACTTCTGTGCTCGCCGGCAGCGGTCGGCCGCGTCGCTAAATGAGTTGTTCGAGCTGGCGGCGGCGCCGCGCGAGGTCGAGGTGGGGCTCAAGCGTCTCGTCGGCGGCGAGGCGGTCGAGCACGAGCAACACGTCGACGCCGCGCCGCTCGGCCTCGGTGGCGACCTGTTCGGCGTCGCTGCGGTGGACGACCAGGCGGTCGAGCAACGCCAGCAGACACGCGACGACGGCGCCGGTCTCACCGCTCGCGGGGAACGCGTCGCTGACCCGCGTGAAGTCCGGATAGTCGTCGGGAGCCTCGTCGGCGGGCGACACCTGCAGGCAGTTCGTGCACAGCGTCGCCGCCGGACGGTCGTCGGGGAGATAGTCGCTGACGGCGTCGGGCACGGGAAACAGGAGTTCGTCGCCACCGCAGTTCGGACAGCTCATACCCGGACGAGGTGGGGCCGGCACTTAGCCGGCGCGGACGAGAACAGTCAGTTCGCCAGCGCTTCCTCGGCGGCCTGCGCGGCTTCTTCTTCCTCCTCGTCTTCTTCTTTCTTCGCTTTGACCTTCTTCATGCGGAAGATTTCCTCGCGCTCCTGCTCCTCGAGCTTCTGCTCGATGTACTCCTGGCCCTCGTACAGCTCGGGGAGGAGTTTGAACTCCAGGGCGTTCACGCGGCGCTTCGTAGTCTCGATTTCCGTGAGCATCTTCTTCATCGCGGTCTCGACTTCCGCCGCGAGCACGATGGATTCGAGCAGCTCCTCGTAGGCTTCCGCGGCTTCGTCGATACGCGCGCTCGTGCCGAGGATGCCGTAGCCGCGCTCGTCGAGGCTCTTGCGGACCTTCGAGGACTCGATTTGCGGGACGACGACGCCCATGATGTTCCGGGATTCGACTGTAATTTCGGGGTGTTCTTCGAGGGCCGCCGCCGCGCCGCGGACCGACATGTCGCCCTCCATCGCGCGCGCCATGTTGATTTTCTTCTGGGCGGTCTCGTAGTTGGTTTCGAGGTCCTCGCGGACGTCCTGTGCCTGGTCGAGGATGTCCATGAACTCCATGATGAGGCCGTCGCGTTTCTGCTCGAGCGTGTCGTGGCCCCGCTCGGAGAGTTCGATGCGGTCCTCGATCTCCATGAGGTTCTTCCGGGTCGGTTTGATGTCCTGGGCCATCTGTTCTCTTGGCGGCAACTTCTGGACGGAGGGAGGTAAACGTTTCCTGTCGCTGTCGCCAGCTACAGCAGCCCTCCCGCGCGGTCCATCCACGTGACGACGGCGACGTGCGGGAGCGTCAACACCGCGACCAGCACGAGGTACAGTCCGGTCGCGCCTGCGAGGGTCGTCGGCGGGGTCGGGACGGCGACCCAGAAGGCGGCGAGCAGTGCGAGCGCGGCCACCGTCAGCGGAGTCGCCTCGCGGGCGAACCGCGCGAGAGGCTTCCGAAGGTCGCCGGGCGCGAGCGCGTGCTGCGAGCCGGGTTCGCCGGCGACCGCGCGGGCGACGTGGCGGACCGCGTGCCACACACAGAAGTAGACACCCACCGCGAACACGGGCGGGACGACGAGGAAAAACGCCCACAGGCCGACGGTTTCGGCGGCGTCGACGCGCCACGCGGCCGGCGGCGACTCGGTGGTTGCGAGCCGATTCGCGGCCAGCGTCCCCACAGTTACGGCTGCAAACCCGGTGCCGAGCGCGAGCCGCGCGTCCGGCGCGAACAGCCATACGTCGCCGACGCTGCCGCCAAACGGCGCGGCGAACGCCGCCACCACTTCGCGATACGTCTCGGGATGGCCCAGCAGCGGCACGAGCATCGGGAGGCCGCCGCGGACGACGCCAGTCGCCACGCGTCGCGCGCGCGAGTCGAGGTAATCTGCGTTCACCAGCACGGCCAGCGGATAGACATCGCCCTGTCCCCAATGGAGCCACGTCAGCCCGACGAACGCCAGCGCCGCCGCGACCGGCCACGCGAACCACGCCACCGCGTACGCGCCGCCGAGCACGAGGTAGAGCGCGCCCACGACGGCGAGCCAGCGCCCGGTCACGCGGCCCGCGACCGCGCGCGGGAGCGCGACGTAGTCGATGGCGCCGTGCGGGAGCCCGAACAGCACGACGCTCGCGACCAGCGGCGCGTACCGGACCGGGGCCGACAACTCGATACCGGCGAGCGTCGGGAGCGCCGCGACGGCGACCCCAATCCAGCCGGCGGCGAGCGCTGGCCGCGCGAGCGTGCGGCGGACGTCCTCGTCGAGTCGGTTCACGCCCATCGCGCGACCACCCAGTCGTAGAGGACCAAGCCCTGCACGACGAAGAGGTTCGTCACGAGGAAGAACGCGCCCTCCTCGACCGGGAGGCCCGCGACGGCGACGCCGGTCGTGTACTCTGCGGAAATCGTCCAGATGCCGTCCGCGAGCGCGATGCGGTCCACGGTGGCGAAGTACAGCGTCGGCACGCCGACGCCCACTGCGACTGTGCGCGGGCGTGCGAGCAGGTACCGCCAGCCGACGCTCCACTGTAAGGCGAGTACGGGGCCGGCCCACGCCAGAATCGCGCCCAGGTAGAATGTGCTTGCCGTCCCGAGGAACGCGACGCCCGCGGCCGTGATGGCGAGGCCGGCGAGCGCGCCGACTGCGGCGTCCCGCTTCGTGGGCGTGAATCCGGCGTCCGGCCACTCGGACACGTGCTGGACCCACAGCCCCGCGACGACGGTCTGCATCGCCACGAACGCGTACTCCTCGATTGGCGCGAACCACAGCGTCGCCAGCACTGCGTCCGCGCCGTACGCCCAGACGCCGCGGCGAATCAGGTAGTTGTCCCACGGCGTCGTGTACGCCAGCGCGAGCACGACCAGCACGCCGACGCCGGCCAGCGACCCCCAGTCCTCGCGGCGGTCGCGGGCGCGCAGCGCGGCGAGCGCGAGCAGCGGCGGCGCGACGAACGCGGCGAGGAACTGGAGGTACGTCGCCATCAGGCCGCCCTCGATTTGTCCGTGCGCACGCGTGGCTCGCTGTTCGCGCACGGTCGCAAAAGAATCGTGGACGGCACGCCGCGGGCGCGGCGGTTAGTCGGCGGCCGCGGCCTCTTCGGCCTCGGCCTCGTCCTCGACGTAGTACTGCTCGATGAGCTCCTCGTCGACGCGGTTGAGTTCCTCTTTCGGGAACAGGCTGAGCAGCTCCCAGCCGAGGTCCAGCGTCTCCTCGACGCTGCGGTCGGTGTCGAAGCCCTGGTCGACGAACTCCGCCTCGAAGCGGTCCGCGAAGTCGAGGTAGAGGTTGTCGCGGTCGCTGAGCGCCTCGCGGCCGACGATGTTCACGAGGTCGCGGAGGTCCTCACCTTCCGCGTACGCCGCGTACAGCTGGTCGGAGACGTCGCCGTGGTCCTCGCGCGTGAGGCCCTCGCCGATGCCGTCGTCCATCAGTCGCGAGAGGCTCGGGAGGACGTTCACTGGCGGCGTCACGCCCTGGCTGTTCAGGTCGCGGTCCATCATAATCTGGCCCTCGGTGATGTACCCCGTGAGGTCCGGAATCGGGTGGGTGTCGTCGTCGCCGGGCATCGTGAGGATGGGAATCTGGGTGACCGACCCGTCCCGTCCCTCGATGCGGCCGGCGCGCTCGTACAGCTGCGCGAGGTCGGTGTACATGTACCCGGGGTAGCCACGGCGGCCGGGGACTTCCTCGCGGGCCGCACCGATTTCGCGGAGCGCCTCGCAGTAGTTGGTCATGTCCGTCAGGATGACGAGGACGTGGTAGTCCTTCTCGAAGGCGAGGTACTCCGCCGTGGTGAGCGCCATCCGCGGCGTGACGGTCCGCTCGACGGCGGGGTCGTCCGCGAGGTTCATGAAGACGACGCTGCGTTCGAGCGCGCCGGTGCGCTCGAAGTCCTCCATGAACTCGTTGGCTTCCTCGGCGGTGATACCCATCGCGCCGAAGACGACGGCGAACTCGCTGCCGCCCTCCTCGCTGTCCTCCTCCTCGGGGACGGAGGCCTGTCGCGCAATCTGGAGCGCGAGGTCGCTGTGGGGCAGCCCCGACGCCGAGAAGATGGGGAGCTTCTGGCCGCGCACGAGCGTGTTCATGCCGTCGATGGCAGAGACGCCCGTCTGGATGAACTCCTCGGGGTACTCCCGCGCGTGGGGGTTGATTGCTTCGCCGACGATGTCGCGGCGTTCCTCGGGCACGATGTCCGGGCCGCCGTCGATGGGTTGGCCGGAGCCGTCGAGCACGCGACCGAGGAGGTCCTCGGTCACGGGCATCTTCAGGGTCTCGCCGAGGAACCGCACCGAGGCGTCCTGCCCGATGCCTTCGGTCCCCTCGAACACCTGAATCGCGACGAACTCGTCGCTGGATTCGAGCACCTGACCGCGCTTGACTTCGCCGTCAGGCGTCTCGATTTCCACCATCTCGTCGTAGGCCACCGGCTCGTCGATGTCGACGTACACCAGCGGGCCGCTGACTTCGGAGATTGTCTTGTACTCTTTCATTAGTAGAGGTCGCGCAGTTGTTCGGTGAGGTCGTCTTTCAGCTCCTCGATGTACTCCTCGTAGTCCTCCTGGACGCCCATCCGGTTGAGGCGGGGCGCCGCGTCGACGTTCTGAATCTCGTCGACGGGGACGCCGGCTTCGAGCGCGTCGAAGGCCTCGTCGTTGAACGTCTTGATGGCCGTGAGCATCTTGTACGTCTTCTCGGGCTCACAGTTGGTGTCGACGTCGTGGAGCGCGTTCTGCTGGAGCCACGCCTCGCGGAGGTAGCGCGCCACCTCGAGGGTGAGCTGCTGGTCGTCCGGCAGCGCGTCCTTGCCGACGAGCTGGACGATTTCCTGCAGTTCGGTCTCCTCGTCGAGGACGTCGACGGCCCACTGCCGGACCTCCGGGAAGTCCTCGGAGACGTTCTCGCGCCACCAGTCGTCGAGCTGGTCCTTGTACAGCGAGTACGACTCGTTCCAGGTGAGAGCGGGGAAGTGCCGGCGTTCAGCGAGGTCCGCGTCCAGCGCCCAGAACGTCTTCACGATGCGAAGCGTGTTCTGGGTGACCGGCTCGGAGAAGTCGCCGCCCGGCGGGCTGACCGCGCCGACCACGGACACCGACCCCTCGTCGTCGTTGAGGGTGGTGTAGAGGCCCGCGCGCTCGTAGAACTGTGCGAGGCGAGCGGCGAGGTACGCGGGGTACCCCTCCTCGCCCGGCATCTCCTCAAGCCGCGAGGAGATTTCGCGCATGGCCTCCGCCCACCGTGAGGTGGAGTCGGCCATCAGCGCCACGTCGTAGCCCATGTCGCGGTAGTACTCCGCGATGGTGATGCCCGTGTAGATGCAGGACTCGCGGGCCGCCACCGGCATGTTCGACGTGTTCGCGATGAGACAGGTGCGGGCCATCAGCGGGTTCCCGGTCTGGGGGTCTTCGAGTTCCGGGAAGTCCTCGATGACTTCCGTCATCTCATTGCCGCGCTCGCCGCAGCCGATGTAGACGACGATGTCCGCGTCGGACCACTTTGCGAGCTGCTGCTGGGTGACCGTCTTCCCGGAGCCGAAGGGGCCCGGAATCGCGGCCGTCCCACCCTTCGCGAGCGGGAACAGGCCGTCCTGAATCCGCTGGCCCGTGACGAGCGGCGTCCGCGGCGTGTGCTTGTCCTTCGAGGGACGCGCACGCCGAACCGGCCACTCCTGGCGCCTCGCGATCTCCTCGCCGCTGTCGAGCCCGGCGCCGGGCTCGTCGACCGTGTGCTCGCTGCTGACCGGCTCGTCGACGGTGCCGAGAACGTCACCGGCCTCGACGTGGTCGCCCTCCTCCACGACGGGCTCGAACGACCACTCCTTCTCCAGGTCGATGCCGGGCGCGTCGACACCGCGGTCGAG